>JACZVB010000056.1 GCA_022572865.1 Chloroflexota bacterium
GCCAGCGAGGATGATGTCCGGGATCGTATTTTCGGTGCGCGGGCCCTCACAACCCCCTACAACCTTTCCGGCCTTCCCGCCGTATCCGTACCCTGCGGTTTTACCAGATCAGGCCTTCCCATAGGGATGCAGATAGGGGGACGGGCCTTTGACGAGGCGACGGTTCTCCAGGTAGCCAGCGCCTATGAACGGGCCACCGACTGGCACACCCGCCACCCAGAGATTTAGTCCTTCTGACAAAACTCATTGATAAGGGGAAGTCCAGAGTCCTAACCCGTCGGGATTCTGAAGGGGGTCTGTCCCGACTTGTCGGGACCAGAAGCATTCCCTTCCCCCTCTCCCTTCCTAAGGGAGAGGGGGAGACAGGGGGTGAGGGTGTCCCTTGGTCTAGCCGCCGTTGCCGAACCCGTACAGCTGGGCCACGGTGTCCCGTATGATCTTCAGCCTTTTGGTCTCGTCCTTGAGGCCCTTGAGATTGCTGGCTATCGTCTCCTGGGAGTCGGGCCAGACGCCATCGGGGTGGGGGTAGTCGGACCCCCACATCACGTTGTCCACGCCGATCAGGTCGATCATATCCCCGGCGAACGCCTCCTTCTGGAAGGTGGAGTAGCCCTGCCTGCGCCAGTAGTCGCTGGGCTTGATGGAGAGATTCTCGTCGCCCTCGTCCTCGTGGTCCATCCGGTCCAGCACATACGGGATCCAGGTCACGCCCGACTCTCCGAGAATGAATTTGAAGTTCGGGAATCGCTCGCAGGCGCCCGATAGAACGACGCTGGACAGGACCTCGGCCCCGGACAGCTGGAAGACGACCATGTTGATGACCCGGTGGGTCAGCATGTATTTCTCCCTGTCCTGCGGCCTGGGGCTCCGAGGGCTCAGGCCTGTGGTGTGGAAGGATATGGACATGTTACAGTCGTCCAGGGCCTGCCACATAACGTCCCAGTCCGAGTAGTAGATTGGTGTGACGGCCGTCGCTGTCCCGAACTCGCAACCTCTCAGACCCAGCTTGGCGGTCCTGCGGATCTCTGCAGCCGCGGCTTCCGGGTCGTGATTGGGGAGACAGGCGAGGCCGACCAATCTCTCAGGGTTCTGTTTGGTAAAGTCGATTATCCAGTCGTTATATATACGGTATACCGCCGCCACCAGCTCCTGGTCTTGGACCTTGCCCGCCACCGCGAACATGCCGTAGATCACCTCGGCATCCACGCCGTCCAGGTCCTGGTCCCTCAGGCGGAGCTCGATGTTGGTTGGGTGGTAGTCGCCCCTGGCGGAGTCCTCCAGAAAACCCGACTCCGCCATCCTCGCAACCCGGGTCTTCATCCCCGGGTTGTAGGTTTCCACCTTGCTGAAGTGGCCCACGTCTTCCAGGTAGATTCCATCGGCCCACCACTGGTTAGTGCCGTCCCTCTCTTCGACATGGGGCATCCTGCCCTCGAACCGGCCCGGGGCCTGGGAAGTGAAGAGGTCCCGGGGAAGATACCCCAGGTCCACGTGTGAGTCCGCCGATATTACTTTGTAGGCCATCTTTCTGCCTCCTTAAGTCGCCCTTTTCAGCCGGTTGGAGCCGAATGAAGAATATCACCTGGCCTATGTAAGTCAAGGAGTGTGGAAAACCAGCCGGTTACAAACCATCAGTTATGCAGGTGCCTCAACCGCCTTATCCAAACCCCAGGCCCTGCTCCTTCATGCTGACGAATCCGTTGTCACCCGAGTGGCCGATGACGATGTGGTCCAGCACCTCGATGTCCAGCATCTGCCCTGCCTCGACTATCCGGGACGTTACCTCTATGTCCTGGGCGCTGGGCGCCGGGTTCCCCGATGGGTGGTTGTGGACAACCACTATGGCGGGGCAGTTTTCCCTTATCGCGTCCCGGAACACCTCCGAGACCCGTATCATGGCGGTGTTTACGCTGCCCTTGTAGATCTCCGGGATGGCTATGACCTGGTTCTTGGTGTTGAGGAGAACCACTCTCAGGTGCTCCTGCTCCAGGAGTCCCATCTCGCTGCGCAGAAGGTTGAAGATATCCCCAGGTGAGGCCACGTGTGGGCGCTCCTCGGGTTGTAGGGTCGAAAGGCGGCGCCCCAGCTCGAGGCCGGCCTTCAGCTCGGCTGCCTTGGCCTCTCCCAACCCCTTCTCGGTGCACAGCTCTCTAAAGGAGGCCCTGGCGATACCAGCCAGCCCACCGAACCGGCTCAGCACGCGCGATGCCATGCTCAAGACGTTCTCGGACCGGCTGCCCGTCCGCATGAGTATCGCCATCAGTTCAGCGTTGCTCAGGGATGAGGCCCCATAGTCCCGCAGCCGCTCCCGGGGCCTCTCCCCCGAGGGCATATCGTGGATGGTGAGGTGATACCGGACCCCTTGGGAGCTGTCCAGGGTCCCGGGCGAGTCATCGCTTGTCATAGCTGCCGGCCGCATGCCCTTCCATTGTGGATAGCCTAACTCTTCAGCTTGACCATCTCGGGGTCGACCAGGGGCTCTTTTGCCACCGTCGCCTTGTATCGGCGGCCGAAGTACTCGACCTCGACTTTCGTCCCCTCGTCCGCGTATTCCTTGGGCAGGTACCCGTACACGATGCCCCGGCCGATGGTGTAGCCGTAGCTGGCGCTGGTGGCGTAACCCAGGACCCGGTCCCCATCGAGGATAGGTTCCTGGCCCATGACCACGGCAGTGGGGTCGTCCAGGGTCATGCAGCACAGCTTGCGGCTCGACCCATTTGATTTGATCCGGACCAGGGCATCTCGCCCCAGGAAATCACCTTTTTTCAGCCGCACCGCAAACCCGATACCCGCCTCATACGGGTTGAACTCAGTATTTATCTCGGCTCCCCACAGCCTGTACCCCTTCTCCAGCCGCAGCGAGTCGAATGCGCCGCCCCCCGCCGCTATTACCCCCAGGGGCTGGCCGGCCTCCCAAAGGGTGTCCCACATTCCCAGGCCGTACTCCGTGGGGCAGTAGATCTCCCAACCAAGCTCCCCCACATAGGATATACGAAGGGCGAGGCTGGGGATATCGCCGATTAGGAGACGCTGGGCGGTCACGTAGGGGAACGCCTCGTTGGACACGTCGTGCTCCGTGACCGACTGGAGCAGCTCCCGGGACCTGGGGCCCCACAGGCCGATGCAGCACATGCTGGAGGAGATGTCGGTGATGGTCACGGAGCCGTCCTCGGGCATGTGGCTCCGGATCCATGTGAGGTCGTGTATAGCAAATCCCCCGCCGGTGAGAATCAGAAACTTATCCGTCTCCAGGCGTGTTATGGTCAGGTCACACTTGATCCCGCCCTTTTCGTTTACCATCGAGGTGTAGATGATCCTGCCCACAGGCCGGTCCATCTGGTTGCTGGTGATCCATTGAAGGGACTCCAGCGCCTTCGGCCCCGACACCTCGAACTTGGCGAAGGAGGTCTGGTCGAACATAGCGACCCCTTCGCGCACTGTCCTGTGCTCCGCACCCACGATGGGCGACCAGCAGCGGGCCTCCCATCCCGAGCGGGGCGGCACCTCGATGCTGTCCAGCAGCCTCTCGTTGGACGAGTACCACTGGGGGCGCTCCCACCCGGCGGATTCGAAGAAAACGGCCCCCAACTCCTTCTCCCGGAGGTAGAAAGGGCTGGTCCGGATGTTGCGGGCCTGCTCTGTCGGCTCCAGGGGGTGGACGATGTCGTACACCTCCCGGTACTGTTGTGCCGACCGTTCCCTGACATAGGAGGTGCTCGATGTGAACGGGTGAAAGCGGGTTATATCCGCTTCGTGGACGTCTATGCTTGTGCTGCCCTCGACCATCCACTCCGCCAGCACCTTGCCCACACCACCTGCGTGGGCCACCCATACCGCCTCCGCGGTCCAGAACCCTTTGACCTGAGGGGACTCCCCGAGGATGGGCATGCCGTCGGGGGTGAAGGAGAACATGCCGTTGATCGACTCGAATAGCTGAGCGTCGGCCAGGCAGGGCAGCAGCTCTTCTACGGAGATCAGGGATTCAGCGAATACCTCAAGCTTGAAGGGCATGATGGCCGGGGTTACCCGGGCTTGATCGTAAGGTAGTATGTCGTCGGCGTTTACCAGAAGGGGCTCGTGGCGGTAGGATCCGACCTCGTAGTAGTCGAAGTACTCCCGGGCGTACATGGATTTGTCCTGGTGTCTGATGGCCGGAGTGGTGATCTCCTGGGTGTGGCCTGCCAGCTCGGGCAGGGGGCCGAACTTCACCAGGGGGTGCTGCATCGGGAACAGTGGTATAGAGACTCCGACCATCCGCCCGATGCGCGGCCCCCAGATGCCGGCCGCGGCCACCACGTTCTCGGTCTTGATCCGCCCCTGGGCCGTGACCACCGCCTCGATTCGTCCGTTCTTCACCTCGATTTCGATGACTTCCGTCTCGCCGTAGAATTTCGCCCCCAGGGCTGTGGCCTCCTTTGCCAGCGCCTCATCTGTCAGCACGCCCTTGGTCAGCCCGTCGGTGGGGTTGTACATCGCCCCCAGGATCTTATCGGTCAGGAGGGGGACCATCTCCCTCGCCTCCTTGGTGGTGATGAGTTCCGCATGCAGGCCCCAGGACTTGGCGAACCCGACCTTCCGCTTCAGCTCCTCCAGCCGCTCCGGGGTCCAGGCCACCTCTATGCCGCCCACCTGGAAGAAACAGGGAGGCCCCTCCACCTTTAGGGAAGCGAACAGCTCGATAGTGTACTTGGCCAGTTGGGAGTAGAGCTTGGACGAGTTGACCTGGAAAAGGAAGGCCGGGGCGTGGGAGGTGGAGCCCCCCGTATCGAAGAGCGGCCCCTGGTCCAGGATGACGATGTCCCTCCAGCCCATCTTGGTTAGATGATAGGCGACGCTGCACCCGGCGATGCCCGCGCCGATGATTACGACTCTAGCCTGGTCCTGCATAGAACTCCTTCCTTTTACATTGATGAGGAGAGCAACGACGCAATTCTAGCAGGGAGTCACCGCCTAGTCGACCGGTCCCATCCTGCCTCGAGTGCCGACTCTCCCCGCTGCCGTCCAATCCGTGGTCGCGCAATCAGATTCGAGCTTGTCCCGATACTCGGACTTGTCGAAGGGCCTGTCCTGAGTTTATCGAAGGGAAGGGGGACAGGGGGATGGGCGAAACCGTAGAGCGAGGTTGCAATCTAGGACAGTAGGGTGTACAAAGCTAATTCAGGAGATGCTAGAGGCGTGACCACATATCAGGAAGACCGGGTTCCCCTATACAGATGGGTAGTAATCGGGTCCCTCACGTCTTCCGTGGGCGTCGCCCTGACGGTGATGTTCGTAATCGGACTGCTCCTGCCCGACATCTCCGAGGAGTTGGGCCTGTCTCCGTCGCAGCAGGGCTGGCTCGGGTCCTCTGTCATCTTTGGAAACCTGGTCTTCGCCATCCCTGCCAACCTCTGGCTCTCCAGGTACAGACCCTGGAGGGTAGCCAGCATCGCTTTTCTGGGCGTCGCATTCTTTACCCTGCTTCAGGCGTGGTCACCCATCTTTGCGATCCTGATTCTGGGACGAATCGGGCTGGGCATCAGCTTCATCGCCAGCCAGGCGCCCAGGGCCATGATAATCATGCAATGGACTCCTCCCAGGCGCATGCCTTTCACCCAGGGTGTCGTCTTCGGGAGCATCGACATCATTATGGGTATCGCCTTCTTCGTCACTCCACTTCTCGTCCTGTGGTTGGGCAGCTGGCGGGACGCCCTCTATGTGATGAGCGGAGTGGCCTTCCTCACCGCCGGGCTCTGGTTGGTCTTCGGTAAAGAGCGGGACACCGGGGAGTATCGGGAGAGGATGCAGGCCCAGCTCCAGTCCCCGCTCTTGACCATCTTTAAGTACAAGCAGCTATGGATTATGGGACTGGGCATGGCGACCTCTATGATGGCCCAGACCGCATTTCAGACCTTCTGGCCCACCTTCGCCCAGGGTAGCCTTGGCGCCTCCGCTACCGCAACGGGGGTGGCCCTGGGTCTGATGCAGGTAGTCGCCGGCCCCACGGACTTTATGGCAAATGCCCTTCCGGCCCTGGCCCGAAGGCAGCCGGCGGTCCTGGCAGCATGTGGCATCGCCACCGCATTAGCATATTTCGGTCTGCTGTATGTAGACTCCATCCCACTGCTTTACCTGTTATCTATTCTCAGAGGGCTTTTCTTCGCCTTCTTCCCGGTGCTCATGCTGATGGTGTACCAGTTGCCGGATATAAAGCCCCGAGAGGTGACGGTAGGCATCGCCTTCATGCAGACCTCCATCTGGCTCGGCGCGAGTATCGGGCCGTTGCTGGTGGGGTTTCTTCAAGAGGCCACTGGAGACCTGCGGCTCGGCCTTCTGATCACCGCGTTTGGTCCCCTGGTCCTGGTGGTGGTGGCGGTTATACTTCAGGCCCAGAAGCTCGGCAGTGCCCGGAGACTGGCGATGTCCATGGACACGGGCGCCGAAGCCTGATTCGTGCCATATAGAGCCACTCTGTCTCCGGTGGGCGGAGCTGGGATGCCTCCGTTAGTGTCCTGGCCTCTACCCTGATATATGATACAGCTATCGGTTAGCCTGTTCCTCACAAAGGAAGGGAGATAACGTGACCCCTGTGGAGAAGTCCGCGGCTTATCGCTGGGGCATTCTCGGACTGTTCACCTTCGGATTCTCCCTGGTGCTGGTCGCCATGACCTCCCTGGGCCTACTCCTTCCCCAAATCTCGGAAGAGCTTTCCCTCTCTCCCTCGGAACAGGGCTGGCTGGGTTCATCTGTCCTCTTTGGAAACGTCCTCTTCTCGGTTCCCATCAACTGGTGGGTATCCAGGTATCGGCCCTGGAGGACCGCCGCCGTCTCGTTTCTGGCCGGGACCATATTCATCGCCATCGGGGGCTGGGCCCCCACCTTTGCCGTTCTCCTCATCGCCCGCATAGGGCTGGGGATGGTGCAGCAGGCCAGCCAGTCACCCCGAACCCTGCTCGTGATCCAGTGGGTATCCCACAAGAATATTGGGGCCGCCAACGGCTTCACCATTAGCATCGTGGACGTGCTGATGGGAACGGGATTGGTATTCATCCCTCTGCTGATGGGCTGGGTGGGGGGCTGGCGTAATACCATGTACACCTGGGCCGGGATAAGCCTCTTCGCAGCCATCCTCTGGATAAGCCTGGGTAAGGACAGAGAGACGGCTGACTACAGGAGACAGATGCGGGCCCGGGGCGATGCTCCCCTGGCCAAAATCCTTAAATACAGGGAGGTGTGGTTTATCTGCCTGGCTGTGTTTGGCATCCTGCTGACCAGAATGGCCTTCAGCAACTTCTGGCCCACCTTTATGCAGGAGGAATACGCCATCAAGGCTACCACCGTTGGATTGATGCTGGGCGTAGTCTCCTTTGCCATGGCCCCCTCGGAGCTGCTCATGGTGGTGTTGCCCTTCGTCGCCCGGCACAGGACCACCGTTCTCATGCTGTGCGGCGTCAGCCAGTGCCTGTCTTATGTGGGACTGATTTCCACCGGGTCCGTACCCCTGCTTTTCCTGCTCTCCATCGTAAACGGCATCGGATTCGGGTTTTTCCCCCTGCTGATGACCATGATATTCGATCTTCCCGACATCAAACCCAGGGAGGTGGCAATCTCCTCGTCCATCGTAT
>JACZVB010000057.1 GCA_022572865.1 Chloroflexota bacterium
CTTCCGAGGCCCTTGCCCTGAACCTGCCGAAGGCGGATCGAAGGGTCGAGCTGTGAGCGCCATCATCCTTCCTCATTCTGTCATTCCGAGCGGAGCGAGGAATCTGGGGTGGAGGTCTTGCTGTTCATCTCAGCCGTCCCGCGCCACTCGCCCCTTATCCCCTCGGCCTTTGCCGTACTATACTGTACATAAATAGATTCTACCGCCGGCACCCTTTTCTTGCGCCGTTGTACGCAAACATACAAAGGGGGTCGTACCCCCTTTGCGGGGCTGTGGGGGTGTCCCCCACATCTAATTTATTCCCCCCTTCCTGGAGAGGAAGGGGGGACAGGGGGGATGGTTGGTAAGGTGGCGTCCGACATCGGATGAATTCAACAGGGCCGTAAACAATCAAGTTTGTTCGCAACCTCCAGCCACGGATTCAGGGCCAAAATCGTAAAAAACGCGAAATCCAATCAACTTTCAAAGGTAAACAATCAAGCCACCTACGGGGTAGCCAGAAAAAGGACATGAGGGTGGGCGGAAAATCACGGGTGTTCACCAGAGAGGTCTGTGTGGGAAGCAGAGTGATTGAGGCGTCCGGATAGATGCGCATAATCCACTTCTCTGACATCCACATCGGCGTCGAGAACTACGGCCGCATCGACCCGGCCACCGGCCTCTCCACCCGCATGGGTGACTTCCTGGACGCCTTCGATGAGCTGGTCGACTACGCCCTCGACAACCAGGTCGACCTCGTCATCTTCGCCGGCGACGCCTTCAAGAGCCGGGAGCCCAACCAGACCCAGCAGCGGGAGTTCGCCAAGCGCATCGCCCGCCTGGCGGGGGAAGAGATCAAGGTCTTCCTCCTGGTGGGCAACCACGACCTGCCCCACGCCCTCGCCCGGGCCACCGCCATCGAGATATACGATACCCTGGCCATCCGCAACGTCACCGTCGCCGACAAACCCGGCACCTCGCGCATCGATACCCGAGGAGGCCCCATCCAGATCGTCGCCCTCCCCTGGCCCCGTCGCAGCCTCCTCCTAGCCAGAGAGGGCACCAAGAACCTCACCTACGACCAGATGAACGACGAGATCCAGCGAATCCTCACCCAGCGCCTCCTCAAAGAGGCCGAAGCCCTGGACCCAGCGCTTCCCGCCATCCTCACCGCACACGTCACCGTAGCCCAGGCCACCCTCGGCTCAGAGAGGAGCATGATGGTGGGCAGCGATCACATCCTTCTCCTTGGCAACGTTGCCCTCCCAGCCTTCGATTACGTCGCCCTGGGCCACATCCACAAGACCCAGGTCTTGAGCCAGGACCCGCCGGTGGTCTACAGCGGCAGCTTGCAAAGAGTGGACTTTAGCGAAGAGAAGGACGAGAAGGGCTTCTACGTCATACAACTCGATCCTAGCCAGGAGCCTGGTCGAAGAGTTATCGACTACCGGTTCCAGCCGGTCAATGCCCGCCCCTTCGTCACCATCGACGTAACCATCAAGCCCGAGGACCTGGACCCGATCGCCACCATACTCCAGCATATCCAGCGCCACCCTGTGGCCGATGCTATCGTTCGGGTCAGAATCCAGGTGCCGGCCGAGCTTGAGGCCATGGTCCTGGATAGCGAGATTCGGAAGGCCCTGGCCCAGGCCCACTTCATCGCCTCCATCGCCAAAGAGGTCGACCGAAGGAGGCCCACCAGGCTCGAAGGCCACTCCGTCGAGGCCTTAACACCCATGGACGCCCTCAAAGCTTACATCGACTCGGTATCCGGGGACCGGGGCTGGAGTCCACAGCAGGTCAAAGAGCTTCTCACCCGGGGCGAACAGCTGATACGAGAAACCACCACTCCCTCCGAGTAAGGGGAGTCCAGGGGGTCCGATTCCATCCGTTCGCCCTGAGCTTGTCGAAGGGGGAGAGGGGGACAAAGAGCCTGTCCTGCCTGTCATCGAAGGGATCTCGCCGAAGGAGGATGAGGGCTCCTGCGATTCCTACGGGTCCCGGATCTTGGACCGGGCCATATCCCCGTAGGTATCGGTCTCGATCATCCGTTGTTTGACCACCGTTCTCAAAACGGTCAATTCCTCTTCAGTGACGAAAGGGGTAACCCGGGCCTCCCCCTCGCTTTTCCCCGAAAAGACCAGCTCGAACCCCGTGTTCTCCTGCACCTGCTCCAGGGTGTACCCGGGATGGACCGAGGCCAGCTCCAGCAGCCCCAACTCCCTCGACAGCTCCATCCGGGCCATGGGTGTTATCACCACGACCTCCTTATTCCTGCGGGCCATGCCCTTTGGGGAAGAGGCCGACGCCGACACGAAATCCACCTTCTCCACGAAGGTCCGGCGGTCGTGCCTGGTGCGAAAGAGGACTATGCGGGGGACGGCGTAGTACAGGAGGCCCGTGCCGTACTGGCCCGGCATCCTAACATCGGGGGCGTCGGGGTCGCCTATGAGGTGCAGGTTGAAGTCAGCGTGCCTGTCAATCTCTATGGCGCCTATGAAGAAGAGGTCTAGTTGCCCCCGCTGGGCCAGGTAGTGAAAGTCCTTAGGGCCGACGAACGGGTTGTAGGCGGCGCTGTCCAGGATGATGAAATCGCCGTTGGGGGCGTGGGAGGCCTCTGCCAGGAGCAACGCCATTGCGGGAATGAAGGACAGGGCCCCACATGCCGAGGTCTCGAAATCCCGGACCTCCCGGGAGAGGAGGACCGCCATGAACTCTTCGAAGGTGCAGTCCGGGGCCTTCGTCACTACCCCACCGGCTCCCCAATCCTCTCCCCGCGTCGGAGGCCCATCTTGTCCAGGTATCCATCATGGCTCCCGGGCTCGAAGACCTCCTCCCTCAGGTACCCCGAGAACGCCTCATCCGATGAGGATGCCTCCAGGTATCTCTTCATCTGTGCGACATCCATCTCATAGTAAGGGGGGCAGGCCGTTGGATAGGCCCCGTAGGGCGCGTGGACCACTGCCTTGACGTGAATCCCAGGGATAAAGGTCCCGGTGGTATCATCCGGTGAAATCTTGTCTACTATCTCCTCAACCGAAACGATAACCCTCCGGGACGCCTGGGCTATCATCAGCGCCTCTCCGTCCTTGCTTACCAGCACATTGCCCTGCTCGTCGCCCTTTATCCCATGAAACAGCGCCACGTCGGGGTTGATGGCCTTGGCCACGACAACGGTCTCCTCGGGGTTGAAAGGGTTGGGCGCCAGAACGAAATCGTCCCTGTCCTTGATCACATCGCTGCCTGCATACCCCAGGGTCGGCACGAAGGGGATTCCCATTGATCCAGCCTGGACCATGCTGAAGAGTACCCCTCAGGTGTTATCCTTCATCTTTACCCGGCCCGCCTTCTGAAAGCGAAGATAGTTAGGGCCTACCCTGGCGAAGGGCTGAAAATTGAGGTCGCAGGTCTCCACCGTGGCGGTGACCCCCGCGCCCACCAGGAAGTCCAGGTTCATGGCTCCCCCAACCACACCCACGGTGTTCAGCTCCTTGATATCTGCTCGCACTATCTCCCGGAGGAGGGCCATTGGGGTGAACTCCATGCCGCCCATCATGATGACCACGTCTCCGTTTCTCACCATCCTGGCCGCGACATCAATGGACACCACTTTGCTTCTCATTCCCCGTTCCTTCCGTTAAAGCCTCAGGTCTATCTACTCATCAGGCCAGACCACTGGCATAACCCCTAGCTCCCCCTGGACCCCGCCATGCGCACCTGTACACGGCGCAAGAGTCGCCCGAACTCCCGGTTCTCCCACATAACCAGTATCGAAGACGCTATGAACATCGAGCTGTAGGTGCCTGCTATGACCCCTATCAACATGACCAGTATGAATGACTGCAGGGTTACACCCCCAAAGAGGAGGAGGGCCATCAGGGCAACACCTGTCGTGAGGCTGGTGTTGAGGGAGCGTGCCAGGTTCTCCAGAAGGCTGTTGTTGACCACCGTCTCGAAGCTATCGCCGGTGCGGTTCAGGACGTTCTCCCGGATCCGGTCGAAGACCACGATAGTATCGTTAACACTGTATCCGATAACGGCCAGGATGGCAGTGATTGTCATGGTGTTCATTTCCATGCCGAAGGCCTTCCCCATAATGGAGAAAAGCCCCAGGACCACCAGCACATCATGGGCTAGGGCGATCACCGCGGCGGAACTGAACCGGAAGAAGTGTGGCATCTTGCGGAAGGTCCAGGCTATATATATGAAGATGCCCACAATGGCGAACACGACGGCAAGGCCAGCATTTCTCACAGACTCGGAAGCCACTATCGGAGAGACGAAATCGACCTCGAAACGATCTATGCTGGTTCGGCCAAACCTGCTCTCAAAGGCATTCTTTATCTGTTCGCTCTCCGATGCGCCTACGTTGCCCTGCTGGTCCACCTCCCCCTGGCCCAGGGCCCGAGTTCGTATGAGAAACGTGTTCCTTTCCAGCCGCTGCACGATGGCTTCTTCGTGGTCCAGCTTGTCCAGCTCTTCACGCACTGCCGACACGGTCACGTCGGCCGCCCTCAGGCGGACCAGGTCGGAAGGATTGATAAACCTTACTTCTATGGTAGAGCCGCTGGAGAACTCGATACCCATCTTGAAAGCCGGCGGGAAGAACAAGGACATGAGGCCCGGAACCAATATTACGCCGGAGATCAGGAAGTACCACATCCGCTTATCCATCAGGTTCAGACGCCTACCCATGAATAAGCCGGAAGGCCGGGCTTGTGCTTCGCTGGAAGCGTCGGGTTCGCTACCCTGAATATCGGAGCTTTTGATGCCGAACAGGTCCAACCTCTCCTGGAGATAAGGGCCGACGAAGAATCTGAGGAAACTTCGGGTCACGAACATGGCGGTGAACATGCTGGTGATCACACCGATGGCTAGTGTTATAGCAAAACCCATCACCAGTGGAGTCCCCAGTTTATCGCCGAACCACCACAGGATCCCACATGTGATGAGGGTCGAAACATTGCTGTCTCGGATAGCCAACCAGGCCCGGTTGAACCCAGCCTCCACAGCAACCTTGAGGCTTCGCCCCGCCCTCAACTCCTCCTTTAGCCTTTCGAAGATGAGGATGTTGGCGTCGACGGCCATTCCTATCGAGAGGATGAATCCTGCGATGCCCGATAAGGTAAGTGTGACCGGTATCAGCTTAAAGGTGGCCAGGACCACCAGGCCGTAGATGAGCAGGGCCACAGCCGCCATTACACCCGGCAGCTTGTAATAGATCATCAAGAAGGCCAGCACCAGGAGGAGCCCCACGACTCCCGCGACCAGACTCTTGTTCACCGACTCGGCCCCCAGGGTGGCGTCCACATCCTGCTCCCTGATGAGCTCGATGGGGATAGGCAGGACACCGGCGTTCAGCTCGATGGACAGATCATCCGCCTCATCCAGGGTTAGGCCCGTGATGACACCCCTATCTGAGATCACCGCTTGGACCGTCGGGGAGGAGATCAGCTGGTTGTCCAGAAATATGCCCAGGGGCTTGTTGAGGAGCCTCTGGGTAATGCTCTCGAACATCTTGGCGCCTTCGCTGTTGAACTCGAAGGCCACCTGGGGCAGGTTTGTCGTAGGATCCAGGATCACCTGGGAGGTAGCCCGCATAAACCGGCCCGTTAACGGCACCTCCGCACCCGATTTGTTGATGGCAAGAGTCGGGTCCCAGATCACGCTGCCGATCTCGTCCACAACAAGTGTCCCGTCTTCTTTTACTCGCTGCTCCCGGAACTCCAGTTCCGCGGTGGCCCCAATGAGCTTCTTGGCCCGCTCCACGTCCTTTATGCCGGGGATCTGGACCATGATACGATCGTCGCCCACCTTCTGGACCACCGGCTCCGTCACGCCGAAGGAATCCACCCGCCGCCGTATTATCCTGGTCACCCCCTCCATCTGGTCGGCGGTGACGGTCTCACCCTCGGCAGGACGGGCCTCATAAACCAGGTGGGTGCCGCCCTTGATGTCCAATCCTTGCCTGAACCCCTCCCGCTCAATACCGAAGTAGGAGATGTTATTCGGAACTACCACTAAAAAGGCCGCGAAGGCGAGAATAGCGATTGACAGCAACCTGAAGTTGTTGCCCTTGGGAAGATATCTAAAGAGCCTTAGCAGAGTTGACAACGTGATTCCCCGTCTGGAGCTTTGGACGTTTCCATTTTAATTAAACGAATTTGAACTGAATCGGTGGGGCATTACGCTCAGGACGTATAGTTCCCAACTAATCACTCATTACTTACTAATTCTAACAGACCCTCGAAGTTCTTTCCTCTCCCTCGATGCCAGTCACCCTCATTGCCTGTCAATCCAGGTCAGCGACACCGAGTTGCACCCGAGGCTGCCACACCCAAAACCGAAGCAGCCAGCTCCAATGCTTCCTCTTTTGTAACGATCTCGCCCGCCCCCCTGGCCTCGTCGATCCGATCCAACAGCTTACCGACCATTGGCCCCGGCGAGAGGTGGAACTCCGCCATCAACGCGTGGCCATTGACCAGTGGCCTTACCTGGACTACCTCAGGCTTGGAAAGCCCACTATCCAGGATGTAATGGCAAAGGTTGGAATATTCGTCCCATTCCTCCCTCTCCATGAGGGAACCCCGAGCCGCCCAGTAGTCAGCGAGGTTCACTATCACCGTATCGATAGCATATTCTCCCGCGTCACGGAAGAACCTGTACACCGCCCGGGAGGTCGGCAGCTCGCCGTCGGCGCTCATCTGGCCCGGCCTCAGGTGGTAGCGTACCACCGCCTCCACCAGTTTAGTTTCCCGACGGCTAAACCGGAGTCTCTTCAAGGCGGTTCCAGCCATCTCTGATCCTAGTAGGTGATGCCCGATGAATCGAATCCGGCCCGAGGCCTCCACCGTCTTGCTTCTGGGCTTTGCCACATCGTGAAGGAGCCCGGCCAGCTTGACCATTGATCTCCTGGGGGGACCCGATGGAAAATCCATGTCGAAATGCCTGGCGAATCGCCCGACCCATTTTGCCGACGATAGAAACTCGTCTTCGGGCTCACGGCTCTGGTCCAGGAGCTGGTCAAGGGCCCGGACTGTCTCCAGGTTGTGATCATACACATCCCAAAAGTGCTCCTTTGGTTGATCCACGCCCCGGCCCTCCTCCAACTCGGGGAACAGCTCTTTCAGCAGGCCCAGCCGCTCCATCAGACGAAGCCACCGATAGCTATCTGGGACCGCCAGGATCGGATACAGGTCGGCCCTGGTCCTCTCGGGAGCCACCCCAGAGACCAGTCCCGAATCTCGATCCATAAGGGCCTGTGTCTCGGCCTCGATGGCGAAGTCCAGTTCCGCCGCCAGGCGCACGGCCCTTATGAGCCTGGCCGGGTCTTCCAGAAAGACACTGGGCGACACAGCCCTCATTACTCGGGCCTCCAGGTCAGCCAGGCCTCCCCAGGGATCGATGATCTCAACGGGTCCCTGGGTGGTAGGGCCATCGAGCCTGACGGCCATGGCATCGATTGTGAAGTCCCGCGACCGTAGGTTCTCTTGGAGGT
>JACZVB010000058.1 GCA_022572865.1 Chloroflexota bacterium
TCGCTGAATGACTTTGCCTCCGCATGTTGCTGCGATTCGAGTGAAGTCAACGCAGCCATGTATAACGCTTGTGGAGCCATCTCGTTCGACGGATATCTCTCTGCAAACTCGCTATAGGCTCGGATCGCTTCACTACGTCGTGCAGGGATGTCATACAGCGCGTCGGCCTTTGCAATCAGCAATTCCGGGGCCTTCTCGCCGTTGCGCCGTTTTCGAATTGCTTGGTCCAACACACGCAATGCTTGCTCTGGGTCGCTCTGTTTGAGTAGGGATCTGGCGATCCATTGCGTCGCTTCGGCCGCTTCCGGGACGTCACGTTTTGCGATGATCTCAAAGCCAGACTGAGCCGTCTTATAATCACCCGTTAGGTAAAAACATTTTGCCCCTGAGAGAATTGCTGAGTTGTATTCCGTGGTTTCTGGGAAACGGCGCGGGATGTCCCAATAGAGTTTTCCCGCTGCCGCATACTTTTCTTGTTCGTACAGACACCGTGCCTGTCGCATCGATGCTGCTTCGGCAAACTTAAACCCTTTGACAGCGCCTACCTGAGCAAACAAGTCTTCGGCAGTTATATAGTCACCCTTTGAAAACAGGATTTCCGCCTGCCGCATACGCACTTCCGGCATCAAACGATGATCTGGAAATCGGCTTCGACACTCGTGGTGCCGATGGTGCTGCCGTCACCGGTGCCCGCTTCAGGTCCATTTCCCGTGGTTGCTTCGGGTATCGCCGCCAAATCAGTGGTATAACCGAAGTCGGGAAGTTCCGCAGGGGCGGGTCCGCCACTATGCCCGTCATCCGTTTGTAGAAGCTCTGTACGAAGTGCCAGCGGCGCATCTCGCCGTCGGTGACGATGTCTATCCCGGCCCGCTCCTGGTCCAGGATGGCCATGTTGACGGCGTCGTCATACGTCTCCCGAATATCGGTCTGGCCGTAGTTCCCCCTCTCGATCTCGTCGATGGCAGTCAATTGCCAGCTTGGGTAGGCGTAGCTGCCAATGACCGTGGTGGGAAGCAGGGGCAGGGGGCCGTGTGCCATTAAAACGTTACCCTCGCATCGAAGTTTGTCGATTATAGGAGGACGGCAGCTGGCAGGGCAACAAAGCGGGCCTGTGTTAGATAACCCAGTCCGGTTAGGCCTCGATCCCCGCGTAATGCAGAGCCTGGTCCACTATGTCCACTCCCACCATCTCGCTGTGGGCCGCCAGGAGGTGCTGAGTAATCGGCCCGGGGAACTGACCGCCTATGGGGCGGGTATCCACCTTGCTCAGGGGCACTATGCGAGGGCTGGTCCGGCTGAAGAACACCTCGTCGGCGGTGTAGATGTCGTAGGGCTGGAGGTCCTCCTCTGACACGGGAATCCCCAGGTTGCCCGCTATCTCGATGATCACTTTCCTCGACACTCCCTGAAGGACGTTGCGGTCGGTTGGTGTCTTCAGGACGCCGTCCTTTACCAGAAACACGTTGTACCCGATGCCCTCGGTGATGTTGCCGCCCATGTCCAGCATGATAGGCAGGCCGTCCGGGTCTATGTCCCGCGCCTCCAACTCCGCCAGGACGAAGTTGGCGCGGCTGTGGTGCTTCACCTTGGGGTCCATTATATCGCTGGAGTAGCTGCGGGTCTTGACGATGACCCCGTGGGCCCCGTCTATGTAGAATCTGGCGAAGGTGTAGAAGGCCAGGGGCTTAACGATGACGCAGACCGTAGCCGGGCCCTCGATGGAGGGGCCCCTGGTGACGAAGGGGTTGATGTTGAAATCCCCCACTTCGGAGCGGCGATGGTCGTTGCGCTGGACCGCCTCCTGGCAAATCTCCGTCATCTCCTGGGGGCTGAGGCCCGAATCGATACGCATGTACTTGAGGGAACGGTATAGACGGCTGATGTGGTCCTCTAGCCTGAAGGGCACGCCATTGAAGGTGCGCCCCTGATCGAAGACCACATCGGCTACCTCGAATCCCCGGTCATGGGGCGGGACCATGACCTGGCTATAAGGTACCCATTCCCCGTTGAAGTAAGAGGTATAGTCCTGATAATCTTTCATCTCCCCCTCCTTAACCTGATATATAACTCATACTACAGCTATGTGTCCCGTCCTGTACAAAGCTTTCTTTGCAGGTTTTCAAACATGTCCTCGACCATGGAGTCTAGATCGTAGCGAGGATTCCACCCCCACTCCCGTCGTGCGATGGAGTCGTCCAGGGAGTCGGGCCAGGAATCGGCGATGGCCTGGCGAAGAGGGTCGATATCGTAGTCCATGGTGAACCCCGGGAGCCTTGCCCTGATGGCCTCGGCCAGCTCTTCGGGGGTAAAGCTCATGGAGTGCACGTTGAAATCGGCGTGATGTTTGAGCCCGCCTACCTCGGCCTGGGCCACCCCTATGAGCGCCCTTATAGCATCGGGCATATACATCATCGGCAGGACCGTGTCTGGGCGAAGGTAGCAGGTGTAACGGCCCTGTTGGATCGCGCCGTAGAAGATAGCAACGGCGTAGTCCGTCGTGCCTGCGGTGGGCTCGACCTTCCAGCTCACGATTCCGGGAAGCCGGACCCCCCTCACATCCAGGCCCAGCGAGAAGTAGTAATTGCCCATCAGTTCGGCATACACTTTGGAGATTCCATACAGGGACGTGGGTTTCTGGACCGTATCATTCGGGGTGTTATCCATGGGCGTTCCCGGGCCGAAGGCCGCTATGGAGCCGGGGATTACGACCCGTTCCAGCCGATTGTTCATCGCCGCTTCCAGTACATTGTGCATTCCGTGAATGTTCACCTGGTAGGCAAGCGGCCGGTCCCTCTCCGCCAGCACCGATAGCAGGGAGCTCAGGTGATAGATCGTATCGATACCGTAGCTCTTGATGGCTTCGTCTAACTGGTCGTAGCTCGTAACATCTATGCAGGTGCTGGGGCCCGAGCTTACGATGTCATCGGGCAGTGGTGTCCTGTGCGCTGCCGCGATAACATTCCCTTCCCCGTATATCTCTCTCAGGGCCGGCACAAGCTCCGATCCTATCTGGCCGGCCGCACCGGTAACCAGGATCCTTTTCATCAAGTCTCTCCTACCCCTCCGCCTGTCAGCACTTGTGCAAGTGTGCCGAAGCTACACTTTGTCCGTACATTCTAAATCGCAGCGGCGATGTGCTCACCTTAAAATATTGAGAAGCTATGAGGGGCTTAAGCTGGGGCCGGCCTGCCACTGTCAGAGAGCATTCCTTCGCTCGCTTCAGGCCCGTGGCCCGTCTGGGATTGTAAGATGCCAGCCCGTAATAGCTGCTATGGTGGCTTTCTGATATTTCCGGACTGTAACTTTGTAGCCAGGTACGGTTGGTATCACTATACTTCTCCCCTACCGGAGAAGCCAGACAGGTCGGCGCTCCATGAAGGGGCACTATACTCTACGCGGCTGATATAATCATGGCATCCAAATGGGATAGCGAGGCGAGATGAAGCGGGATACCCTCTCTTCTCAGGTCTATGAAGTTACCGATCCCCTGGAGGCCATCGAGTTCTATTACCGCGAGGGGATGACCGATGGCCTTCCCGTTGTGCCCCCCACTCCGCAGCGGGTGGTCGAGTTTCTGGAACACGGGGGCCGGGCCCCGGACGATGTGATAGGCGCGATCCCCGCTCGGGACAGGGTGGTCACGGCGGAGAAGGTGGCTATCAACGGCGTTATGGCGGGCTGCCTCCCAGAGTACATGCCAGTATTGCTTGCCGCAGTGGAGGCCATGTGCGATGACGAATTCAGCCTCAACGCCACCTCGGCCAGCACCTCGGGTGCGTCCCACATGGTCATAGTAAGCGGCCCGTTGGTGAAAGAACTGGACATCAATTTCGGCGTAAACCTCTTCGGCCCCACCAAGCGGGCCAATGCCACCATCGGGAGGGCCATCCGCCTAATCCTCATGAACGTATGTGGCGCCGTCCCGGGGGTGCTTGACCAGTCGACCCTGGGGAATCCGGGTAAGTACACATCCTGTATCGCCGAGGATGAAGACCTGAGCCCCTGGGCCCCCTTGCGTCACGACCTGGGCTATCCCAGGGAGGAAACCACCGTAACCCTGTTCGCCTGCTATGCCCCGGTTCAGGTGGCCGAACACATAGGCCAGACCGCCGAAGGCATTCTCTCTACCATGGCCAGGAGTATAGTGGGCTATCCCTACTATGCTCGGGGAGGGCAGATCCTCGTGGTCATCGTGCCCGAGCACCTAAGGCATATCGAGAGGGATGGCTGGTCGAAAAAACAGGTGAAGGAGTACCTCTTCGAGGCAACAACCAGGCCCATGTCTTTCTGGAAGGAGAGGCCCGACAGTGGCAAACACGATTATAGGGAAGGGAAAGGCCTGGCCGGCGTGGTGGCCAGCCCAGACGATTTCGTGGTCCTGGTTGCGGGTGGGAAAGCGGGCGGGTTTTCCAGTTACCTGGTTTCTTGGGGCAGCGAGGTAGACTACAGTAGAATGGTTACCAGGGCCGTAGCTCGGATATGAGCTGAAATATTAGCCAGATCGATACCGGGAGATCGCAAGGATGATCGGAGGAGAGGAGAAGGCGATGGCAGTCCAGGCCGGGAGCGGAAAGATAGAGGTGTTGGACCCCAGGGGTGATTCCCCTCGGGTCAAGGTCCAAATGGCGCCGAGACCCGAAAGCCTCAGGGGCGTGAGGGTGGGGTTGCTGGACAACAGCAAGATCAACGCCGGCAGACTGCTCGGCTGTGTGGCCGACCTGCTAAAGAGAGATGTGGATGTAAAGGAGCTCATAGCCCTGTGCAAGGCGGATGCCACCAGGCCTGCTCCCGCCGACCTGCTGGATGAGCTTGCCGCCAGGTGCGATGTTGCAGTAGTCGCAGTGGGGGACTGAGGCTCTTGCAGCCAGTGCAGTTTGCACGACGGTATCGAGTTGGAGAAGAGGGGCATTCCCGCGGCGGTGATTGTGACCCGAGAGTTTGTCGTTCCCGCCAGGGCCATAGCCGAAATGAGGGGTATGCCGTGTTATCCCTTCGTTGTTGTAGACCATCCCATCGGAAGCCTCGAAGAGGCGGGCCTGCTGGAGCGAGCAAGGATGGCCTTGCCACAGGTCCTGGAGATACTGTCCCGGCGACAGCCGTCGGGCCGAGAAGGGTATTAGGCTAGAGCGGTCTATGCCAAACGGATTTCCAAACCTCTTCAGCCCCATCCAGGTGGGCAAATACACCCTGAAGAACCGTATAGTCAACGCCGGTCACGCCGCGCATTTCCAGGGTGAAGATGGCCTGCCCAGCGAACGATATATGCACTACCTCCGTGAGCGGGCCAGGGGCGGTGTCGCTATGATCATTCTGGGCCACAGCGTTATCTATAACGACGGCGATGTGCCCCTCTCCATGGCCAACTACGACGACCGGATAATTCCGGCCTATCAGGAATTGGCCCGGGCTACCCACGAGTTTGAGGTGCCGATTCTGGCCCAGTTGGGACACCGGGGCAGAATGGTGGTGGATGCCGCCGGGGTCCTGGGCCGGCCCCTGATGGCGCCCTCGGCCCTTCCCGCCCCGGACTTCGCCAGCCCACAGCTGATGCCCCATGCGATGGATACCCGTGAGGTGGAGGAGGTGGTCGGGCTCTTCGGCGCAGCGGCCCGCAGGGTTCGGGAGGGAGGGCTGGACGGGGTGGAGATAGCCACGGGGATGGGGTACCTGATTGCTCAGTTCATTCACCAGGGCACGAATCGCCGCACCGATAAGTACGGTGGGAAAACCATACAGGAAAGGATGGCCTTCCTCTACGAGGTCATCGACGAGGTGCGGAAGGAGCTGGGGCCCGATCTTATCCTCGGGCTCCGGCTATACGACGATCTGGTGGACTACAGCCTGGACCTCAACGACCTGAAGGTCATCGCTCCCCTGGTCGAGGCCACCGGCAAAATCGACTACCTGAACGTGTGGCAGGGCGCTATCCCGGACCCCAAGAGCTTCGCCGACCACTGGCCAGCCCATTACCGGGAGCCTGGGGAGTTCGCCTACAAGGCCGGCGAGATCAAGAAGCTGGTTAATCTGCCGGTAATAGGGGCCGGCAGGATCGACTCCCCAGCCCTGGCCGAACGCCTGCTGGAGGAGGGGGTGGTGGACCTGGTCGGCATGGTCCGCGCCCTCATAGCCGACCCGTACCTGCCCATCAAAGCAAGGGAGGGGAGGGCGGAGGACATAAGATACTGCATCGGCACCAATCAGAGCTGCGCCGGACACATCCTCATAGGCATGGGGGTCGGGTGCATCTACAATCCGGTGGTGGGCCGTGAGAAGGAGTGGAGCGAGTTGAGGCCCGCACGCCAGAGGAAGCGGGTGGTGGTAGTGGGCGGCGGCCCGGCAGGAATGGAGGCGGCCCGGGTGGCGATGGAGCGGGGACACCAGGTGACCCTCTTCGAGAAAGGCCGGAGGCTCGGGGGTCAGGTGGGTATGATAATCAAGACTCCCCAAAGGACGAGCTTCGAAGAGATAATCCTTTACTTCGAGAGGCAGCTTTCCAAGCTGGGGGTGGATGTCAGGCTCGGGGAAGAGGCCACCCTGGAGATGGTCATGAAGGAAGGGCCGGATGCGGTGGTAGTGGCTACCGGCTCCACGCCGTATCAGCCCGAGATACCGGGGGCGGAAGCCCGGCACGTGGTGAGCACATGGGACGTGCTGTTAGGGCAGACGGAGGTAGGGGAGCGGGTTGTGGTCATCGACACCCAGGGCCGGCCCGAGGGCTGTACCGTCGCCGAGTTTCTGACCGAAATGGGCAGGCATGTGCAGATAGTGACGGGCCTCCAGTATGTGGGCCGAGAGATCACGCCTCCCCTCTGGCAGTTTCTCTATGAGCGCCTGCTCAAGAAGGGTGTGGTCATGACCCCCTTCACCGGGGTGTTTGAGATTTTGGAAGACTCTTTGTATGTCTACGATACCGTCACCTGGGAGCCGAGATACATCAGGGACATCGATACGGTAGTCCTGGCGACGGGAGGGATGGCGGAGGACCGGCTCTATCATCAGCTCAAAGACCAGGCCCCCGAGGTCAAGGCCATCGGGGACTGTCTCCAGCCCAGGGACATCGAGATGGCCGTGGTCGAAGGTCACAGGGTGGCCATCGAGCTGTAGCGCCCGCCCGCTCTGATGAGGGGCGGAGCCCCCGCTCGTGGTGAGCTTGTCGAACCATGCCGGGGGGTTGGGAGCCTGTCCTGAGCTTGTCGAAGTGTCCCATCGAAGGGATGGTCGAAAGTGTTATCAAACACCCTCACCATTCTTCGGTTGACTTAGGTGTTTTGACTGTATCGGCCCTATCATCCGCTAGCAAGGAGGCGTTCCATGACTCAGCTATTAGATGGCAAAGTGGCCCTGGTCACCGGTGGCAGCTCGGGGATCGGAAGGGCCAGCGCCCTGGCCTTTGCCAGGGAGGGGGCGAGGGTCGTCGTCGCCGACAGGGCTGAGGAGGGAGGCGAGGAGACCGCCCACATGATCAGGGAGTCGGGG
>JACZVB010000059.1 GCA_022572865.1 Chloroflexota bacterium
CCGGCATAGTAAGACAGGACCTTGGCCGCTATCGGACGCGATACTCCAATCCTGCTAGTTCGCCTTGGGTGATGTGCCGGAAAGCTGCAACACCTCATTCATGCTGCCGGAGCGAAAGCCGGACAGGTCCAGGGTCACGTAGGTATAGCCGATGGAACGGAAGTGGCGCACCAGGTCTCGACGCACCGCGTCCTGGGCCAGAAGAGATATGCCCTCGGAGTCCACCTCTATCCGGGCGATGGTATCGTGGTGGCGGACCCGTAGGTCCCTGATCCCCAGTCCCTTGAGGTAGGACTCCGCTTTCTCGATCTGGAGCAGCACCTCGGGCGTCACCCTGGTCCCGTATGGGACCCGGGAGGCGAGGCAGGCCATGGCCGGCTTATCCCAGGTGGGGAGGCCCATCTCCCTGGAGAGTTGCCTGATCTCGGCCTTGGTAAGCCCGGCCTCGTATAGAGGGCTCCTCACACCGATCTCCGAGGCGGCATCGAGGCCGGGACGAAAGTCCCCCAGGTCGTCCACATTGGTGCCGTTGGCTATCCAGGCGATGCCCTCCTCCTTAGCCAGCGCCGTCAGGCGGGAGTACAGCTCACTCTTGCAGAAATAGCAGCGGCGGGAGCTGTTCTCCTGATAGCCAGGACTGTTCATCTCATCGGTATTGATCACCCTGTGGCGTAGGCCCCATTCCTTCGCCAGGTCGGTGGCCTCCTCCAGCTCCGACCGGGGCAAGCTGGGAGAATCGGCGGTAACCGCCAGGGCCTTGTCCCCCAGGATTTCCCTGGCCGTCACTGCCAGGAAGGCGCTATCGACGCCGCCGGAATAGGCCACTATAACCGAATCCATCTCCGTCAGAATCTGCTTCAGCTTCTTCAGCTTAATATCCAAGAAGACCCTCCCGTCAGACCGTCTTTCTTTTCTCCCCCAGGGCCGCCTTCACCGCCTCCGAGAGAGTGCCTACCCTGGTCAGCTCCATGCCCTTTGGGATGGAGAGTCCCTTTGAGTGCGACCCAGGTATTATACCCCTGTGCAGGCCCAGTTGAGCGGCTTCCTGAAGTCGGCGCTCCAGCTGGGCCACAGATCGGATCTCGCCGCTGAGCCCCAGCTCCCCGACGGCTACGAGACCGGGCCCTATGGCCCTGTCTTTCAGGCTGGACATTATCGCCAGGGCCAGCGCCAGATCGGCGGCCGGCTCCCGTATTCTGAGGCCGCCCACCACACTCACGATGATGTCCTGGTTCGCCAGGCGGGCCCCCAACCGCTTGCTGAGAATAGCGGTGACCAGCAGCAGCCGGTTCAGATCGATGCCGTTGGCCGTGCGGCGGGGCAGGTTGAAGCTGGTCAGGCTGGTGAGGGCCTGGATCTCCACCATCAAGGGTCGGGTCCCCTCCAGGGTGGGCGTAACCGCCGATCCCACGGCCTCCGGCGACCGCTCCGACAGTAGGGCCTGGGACGGATTGGCCACGTCTGAAAGCCCTTTGTCCCCCATCTCCATGATTCCAACCTCGTTGGTGGAACCGTAGCGATTCTTCACTCCACGTAGAAGCCGGTAGGGGCTGTACGGCTCCCCCTCCATGTAAAGGACTACGTCCACCATGTGCTCCAGCATTCGGGGACCGGCAATGGCCCCCTCTTTGGTCACGTGGCCGGTGATGAAGACCGGCACGTTGGTCGCCTTGCTCCATTCCATGAGACGCCAGGTGGCCTCTCTTATCTGCCCTGGGCTTCCGGGCGAAGAGGTGGAGTCCTCGAGGTAGACGGCCTGTATGGAATCTATGATCACCAGTCTGGGCATCATCTGGTCCATGTGCCGTAAAATGGCGTCCAGGTTGTTGGAGGCCAGTATGTACAGGCCCCTGCCCTTGATCCCCAGCCTGGAGGCCCGGAGACTGATCTGCTGCTCCGATTCCTCCCCCGATGCGTAGAGAATTGCGTTACCGTCGTCCGCCAGGGTGGCCGCGACCTGAAGCAGCAGCGTCGACTTGCCGATGCCCGGCTCGCCCCCGACCAGTATTAGGGACCCGGGCACGATGCCCCCACCCAACACCCTGTTGAATTCACTCAGGTGGAGAGGGATGCGAGGGTTCTGAGAGAGGCTTATGGAAGCGAGTTCCTGGGGAGGCCTCACTGGGGTCGAGGAGGACGAATGCCGGAAGCGAGGCGTCCTCTGGACCGCCTCCTCCAGGCTGTTCCACGTCCCGCATTGAGGACATCGGCCCTCCCATCGAGGACTTTCCGCCCCGCAATCCCGGCAGACGAAGGTGGTCCTGGTCTGCAGCTTTGCCACGGTTTTTCTGCCCCCACGCCGGATAAAGGCTTAACGGGTGAGAGGGAAGCCGTTACGGCTTCCCTCTCAGTCAAATTGCGGTGGCTCCGGTATCATTTAATGCTGAACGCCGGAGGCGGAGATAGAAAAACGGTGTCAGGACTTGGCAAGCTCGGCCACGGCCCCTATATGCAACTCGTCGCCGTCACGGTCGATTAGCACGGTGTCCCCGGGCCCGTATCTCTTCTCGAGGAGCGCCTCTGACAACGGGTCTTCTATCAGGTCCTGGATGACCCGCCTCAGGGGCCGTGCGCCGAAGGCGGGGTCATAGCCCTTGTCGGCCACCAACCCCTTGGCGCTTTCCGTCACCTCAAGGCTTATCCCCTTCTCAAGCAGGTTCTTCCTGACGTCGTCCAGCAGCAGGTCCACGATCTGGAGGAGGTCCTCCTTGGTTAGAGCATGGAACACCACGATGCCGTCTATCCGGTTGAGGAACTCGGGACGGAAGAACTTCTTCACCTCGCCTAGGACCTTTTCCTTCATCCGCTCGTAGGCCTCTTTTGAGGTCTTCTCTTCATCGCCGAGGGTGGAGAAACCGAGCGTGTTATCCCGATTGATCAGCTCCGCCCCGATGTTGCTGGTCATCACGATGATGGTGTTGCGGAAGTCCACCTTCCGGCCCTTGGCATCGGTCAGGTGCCCGTCATCGAAGATCTGCAACAGTATGTTGAAAACGTCCGGGTGGGCTTTCTCTATCTCGTCCAGCAGGATGGCAGAATAGGACTTGCGCCTGACGGCCTCGGTAAGCTGGCCTCCATCGTCGTAACCGATATATCCTGGAGGAGCGCCTACCAGACGGGACACGGCATGCCTCTCCATGAACTCCGACATGTCGAGTCGAAGGAGAGAGTCTTCGCTGCCGAACATGAACTCGGCCAGGACCCTGACCAGGTAGGTTTTCCCCACTCCTGTGGGTCCCAGGAAGATGAAGTTGCCGATGGGGCGGCGGGGGTCTTTCAACCCTGCCCTGGCCCGGCGTACCGCCTTGGCCACTATCTTGATCGCCTCATCCTGCCCCACGATCTTCAGGTGGAGCGCATCCTCCATCTGGAGAAGCCTCTCCGTTTCCTCGGTGGCTAGGCGGGTAACCGGTATGCCGGTCCACATGCTAACCACATCGGCGATGTCGTCGGCGGTCACCTTGGGTTTCTCCTGGCCCTTTTCGGTCTTCCACTCCTCCTCCAGCCCCTCCAGTTTGCCGGTCAGGCTGAGCTCCTGCTCCCGGAGCTGTGCCGCCGCCTCGTATTTCTGGGACTGGATGGCCGTTTCTTTCTCCTTCTTAACGTTTTCAAGGACGGCGATAGCATCTTTCAGGGCGGCGGGCACGGAGCTGTTGCGTATTCGCACCCGGGAGGAGGCCTCGTCGATCAGGTCTATGGCCTTGTCGGGCAAGAATCTGTCGGTTATATATCTGGCAGCCAGGCTCGCCGCTTCCTGAAGGGCCTCATCGGTAATGGTGAGCTGATGGTGCTCTTCGTACCGGATTTTTATGCCTCTCAGGATGTCGACGGTCTCTTCGACGCTGGGCTGTTCGATCTTTACGGGCTGGAAGCGGCGCTCCAGGGCGGCGTCCCGCTCCACGTGTTTCCGGTAATCATCGGGTGTGGTGGCGCCGATGCACTGTAGCTCCCCCCGGGCCAGGGATGGCTTGAGGATGTTGGCGGCGTCCACTGCCCCTTCGGCGGCGCCAGCCCCCACGATGGTGTGCATCTCGTCGATGAACAGTACGCAGTTGCCGGAGCTCTTGATCTCATCGATAACCTTCTTCAAACGCTCCTCGAACTCTCCTCGGTATTTGGTGCCCGCAACCAGGGCGCCCATGTCCAGGGTCACCAGTCGCTTACCTTGAAGAGTCTCGGGAATGTCAGAAGACGCTATCCTCTGGGCCAGGGCCTCTACCACCGATGTCTTTCCCACTCCCGGCTCGCCTATTAGCACAGGATTGTTTTTCGTGCGGCGGCTGAGGATCTGAATCACCCGGTCTATCTCTTTTTGACGGCCGATCACCGGGTCCAGCTTACCGGCCTTGGCTAACTGAGTTAGGTCTACCCCCAGCTGGTCCAGGGTGGGGGTACGAGCGGTGGTCCGGGCCCCGGACTGGGCCTGGGCGTAGCTCTGGCTGAGGAGGCGGGTCGTCTCGGAGCGGGCCTTTTCCAGGTTGACGCCAAGGCTCTCCAGGACCCCGGCGGCCACGCCGTCCCCCTCCCGCAGGAGGCCTATCATCAGGTGTTCGGTCCCTATGTACTGGTGGTTCAGTCTCCTGGCCTCGTCCACGGCCAGCTCTATCACCTTCTTGGCCCTGGGTGTGAGGCCGATTTCACCGCTGGTGCTTTTCTCGCCCCGTCCGATGATGAACTCTACGGCGGACCGCACCTTGTTGAGCTGGACGCCGAGGTTGACGAGGACCTTGGCCGCCACACAGTCCTGCTCCCTGACCAGTCCCAGAAGTATATGCTCCGTGCCTATGTAGTTGTGATTGAAATTCTGAGCTTCTTCTTGGGCCAGCGAGAGCACTCTCCTGGCACGCTCTGAAAACTTCTCGAATCTGCTAGCCATGTTCTGCTCCCAAAAAACGTACCGTGGCTATCCGCCGTTGCCCTCTTCGGGTTCGTCCTCTACGGAGACCTCCTCCTCTTGAGTCTCATCTGCATCCGAGGATCTTAACTCCTCTGGTAACACCAGGCCTATTCCCTGGGCCTGTTTCAAGCTGAGGGCAAGCCGGCGTCTCTCCGGTTCTATTCTCAATATCTTAAGAGTAAGCACGTCGCCCTCATTCACCACATCCCCGGGATGCCGGATCGGGGCGTCGCTCAGTTCCGAGACGTGTATCAACCCCTCTATAGACGGGTCCAGCCTTGCGAAGGCCCCGAAGGTGGTTACCTTGGTGACGGTCCCTTTAACCAGCTGCTCCACGTGATATTTATCGTGGATCGTCTCCCAGGGCTCAGGGTGGAGGCGTCTGAAACTCAGGGCTATCTTCTTGGTCTCGTGGTCGACCTTCAACACATAGATATCAACCTCGTCGCCTATACTTACACATTTCTCTGGGGGCTCGGTCTGTCCCCAGGAAAACTCGGATATATGGACCAGGCCGTCTATCCCCCCTATATCAACGAAAGCGCCGAACTCTCGGATCCCCGTGACCCGGCCCTTACGCACCTCGCCCTCCCGTATCTCGGCGAATACGTGGTCTCGTTGCTGCTCCCTCTCTTCTCTTAAGACCTGTCTCTCCGATAGTATGAGCCTGTTTCGCCGTCTGTTTATCTCAATGACCTTCAACCGGAACTGATTGCCGACCAGTCCCGCCAAAGGACTCTGGCTCGAGTCGTCGGAGGGGGGGCCGAAGCTGGGAATGCTCGACAATTGAGACATGGGGACAAACCCGCGCACACCCTCCACGTTCACCAGGAGGCCACCTTTGTTGAAGTCTACGGCCTCTCCCTCAATGATAACCCCGTTTTCAAAGTATTGTTGCAGCGTGTGCCAGCCCTTCTCCCCCTGGGCACGGTCCACCGATAGGTGTATCTGGTCTTCCCTTTCGCTGGTCTGTAGCACATAGACCAGGACCTGATCGCCGACCTTCATGCCCTCTAAATCATCCGGTTCCAGGGTGCGCATCTCTCGGACCGTGACTATGCCCTCGGTTTTCGCCCCGATATCTACGAGAAGGCCTTCCCGGTCCTTCTGGACAACCACCCCACTTATCACATCGCCGCGCTTGATAGACCTGACGCTCTCGGACTCGTCAAGCAGCTGCTGCATGCCGTATTCGGCTGATGGGTCTTTAGGTTTGGATTCTGTTACTTCTGACTGTTCCATACCACTACTATCAATTATATGTAACGTGTCTACCAGTGTAAAGGTAAAGCGGTCACGTGGCTAAGGTATTCTATTAGACTTGTGAATTAGATTGCAAGGCCCTGTGGGTTCTGATTTTCGGTCCAAAGGGATCGCGCTGCCTTCGCCAGCAGGCGTTCGGGGCGCTCCTCCAAGTCCAATGGGTGCTGCTGGAAGCGGATATACACTGGGGCGCGCGGGATAAAACCCCATGTAAAAGGCCGTTTAATAAGTCCTATAATGTTGGAAGCGCCCCGACGCGCCGCCTCGGGGCCGTGCGTTTGGGGGTTAGGAGGCCATTCCTTCCCCTCACTGGGGGAAGGCGAGAGCCTGTCCTGAGCTCCGTCGAAGGGCCTGTCCTGAGCTCCGTCGAAGGGTCTCACGTCTCACGTTTATCTGCTTTAACATACTTATATATTGTAGAATAATAATCCTCAAAATCTTTTAAATGTCTTGTGAGGATTGATTTTAGAATCTCCACATTTATTTGTTGATAATCGTGGACAGCAATGTTTCGAAACCCGACCATACGAGACATTTTTTCAGCCAGGTCTTTTTCAATTATTCTATTTTTAGCATTTACTCCCAATTCTTTTCTTAATGATTGATTTTTTGACAATTTTTCAAATAAATTTGCTAATTCGTGCTGTGCAATGCCTGCGCCTGTATCTTGTACTGCAAAAGTTAAATAATGGCGATCGCTCCTTTGTTCTTCTGCAACGTACAAGTTTACTTTGCCTGCATCTGTAAACTTGATGGCATTACTTAGTAAGTTGAGCAGAATTTGCCGTAGTTTGCCTTCATCTGTGTGTACGTATTGAGGCAATTTTGAATCGCACTCAATACCAAGCTGTAAACCTTTAGATGTGGCTTTAAGCTTAAACATCTCATAAATTGTATTGAGCAGATCGTACAAGTCAAAGGCATTTTCTGTCAGGGTTATCCTTCCCGCCTCAATTTTGGACAAGTCAAGGATGTCGTTGATCAACTCCAGCAACGCATCCGCCGACCGTTTCACAGTTTCCAAGGAATCTCTCTGTTCGGGCGTCAATTCCGTGTCGAGCGTCAGCTCGGTCATGCCGATGATTGCGGTCATGGGCGTGCGGATTTCGTGGCTGATGTTGGCCAGGAAATGGCTCTTGGCGCAATTGGCCGCTTCGGCAACTTTTTTCGTTTCGCACAGTTCCACTGCGACTCGCTTGCGCTTCGAGATTTCGTCCTCAAGGTCCGTGTTGGCTTTGCCGAGATCGCGGTTGGCGGCTTCCAAGGTCGTCACGCTCGCCTGCAGCGCCTTTTTCGCGTCCTGCA
>JACZVB010000060.1 GCA_022572865.1 Chloroflexota bacterium
TTTTGGTAATGTCACTGAAGTAGCCTATGAGGTCGGCTTCAACAGCCTGGCGCATTTCGCCAAAGTGTTTCGCAAGCAGTTTGGCGTGGCGCCGAAGGAATACGTCTCCCGATTGAAAGAGTGATAATAGTTGCCGCGATCTTAATTTTCCTCCTTTATTTCTTCAAAATATTACACTAGCGTCAATACTTCTTACACCAGCGTTAGAAATCTCGCCTTACGTGTGGTATATTTTCCAAACACTAATTACTCAGAAGAAAAACTGACACTGCTGAAGTGATACAACTGTCTAGCTGACAATATCCAACCAAACTTAGAGGAGGGTAATATGAATTGGCGAATGAATGTAAGACTTGCCATCATGGCGGTGCTTTCCCTGGCTGCGAGCTATTGTCCTGCCCAGCCCTGGTCGTTTGAAGTGCTAAGAAGCGACCTCTCCCTTATCCGAGACTCTATCTACAGCCGCGCCTCTGCAATCTGAGCCTCACTCCGCAGTCCTCATCCCAGCTTTTAACACATCCGCAGCGCTCTTTATCTGGTTTGCACATCTGTACAATCGACAAATCACTATTTTGTTGCCATCAACTGTAGGTTTATTACCATAAACCACCATTTTTGACATCTGCCCCTCTAGTTCTGTTAAATACCCTTTGATGATAATTCCCTGTTCCCCTTTTGCTAGTTGCACGAGACCGGCTATCCTATCAAGCTAATGAGGCCGCCACAGACGGGCACCAACCCCTTCGCCGGAAAAACTCGACATCAAGACCCGCTAAGCCAGCACCGAGACTCATTAAGACGCTTGAATACGGCAGCAAACTAAGAAACAAACTTTAATGGCATCGCTAACTAACAGGCCTCTTATTATTATGATTACCTATAAGAACATATATATAGAGTACAAATATCTTATATCTTAAGAAGTATAAATAAGTAAAGTGATCGACTTTCTAGAAATAAAAGTTCGTGCAGGGAATGGTGGTGATGGGGTGGTTAGCTTTCGGAGGGAGAAATACGTGCCCTTTGGAGGCCCTGATGGAGGATTTGGGGGTAAGGGAGGCGCTGTTGTGATCGAGGCTGGCGATGGAGTTTATGACCTTGGCCATCTGGTTGGAGTAGCGGAGTTCAGGGCAGAGGCTGGTGCCAAGGGCGGAGGCGGCAACAGGAGGGGTGGAGATGGGGAGTCGTTTGTAATCAGGGTGCCGTCCGGTACGGAGGTGGAGGCAACAGCCCGGGGAGATCTGGGAAAGGCTGATTTGCTGGCGGAGGGCAGTAGTATTACCGTAGCCTGGGGAGGGGAGGGGGGTCTGGGGAACAAGGCCTTTGCTACGTCATCTATGAAGGTGCCGAGGATGGCTGAGGCAGGGACCCAGGGTGAGAGGGTGGAGGTGAAACTGGACTACAAGGTCGTCGCTGACATAGCCCTGCTGGGCCCGGCTAACGCAGGCAAGAGCCGGCTGCTGAATGCTATCTGCGGGGCGAGGGCCCCTGTCGCGGATTATCCGCTTACAACACTGGAGCCTATACTGGGCATTACGGAGCATGAGTGGGTCCAGTACGCGATAGTGGAAGTGCCAGCCCTGTGGATGGTGCGGCTGGCGAAGGGGGAACCGCTGGCAAGAAGCCCTCTCAAGCACGCCGAGAGGGTAAGGGTGATCGCTGTTCTCCTGGACACGGCATCCGATAACCTGGTGGAGGACTACCAGACGGTAATTGATGGGCTTGAGCGATACGGTAACGGGCTGGCGGAGAGGCCCAGGATGGTCCTGGTGAATAAGATAGACCTGCTGGAAACATCATCGGAGGCCTACAGAAAAGCAACGGAGTTTAGGCCCGGCGGCGTCGAGACATACCTGGTGTCCGCGGCCCAAGGCCTGGGGATGGAGGACGCGGTAGCGGCCATGGTACGCCTGGCCAAGGCCCAACCTTACGAGAGAAGCCAGCAGGTCGACTCTGAGGTGGCTATTCTCAGGCCTACGGCCCGGCGGGTCAGGAATAGGGTTAGGGTGGATAGGGATGAAGGTGATTTCGTTGTCAGATCCGAGCGCGTGGAGAGGATGGTGGCCGGCACCGATCTCAATGATTGGGAGGCCAGGACACAGCTGATGGCTTACATGGAGAGGATGGGAGTGCATAAGGCCCTGGAAAAAGCGGGTGTGAAGATTGGGGACACGGTCCGGATAGGCAACACGGAAATGGAGTGGAGTTAAGGTGAGGATAGGGGTGCTGGGCGGGACCTTCGACCCTGTCCACCTGGGCCATCTGATAATTGCGGAGGAGGCCAGGACCAGGCTCTCGCTGGAGAAGGTGCTGTTCGTGCCCGCCGGGAGGCCCTGGTTCAAGGACGGCAACGACGTTACAGATACGGCCGACCGTCTGGAGATGCTTCGACTTGCCCTGGAAGGCAATCCGCAATTTTCCATCGATACCCAGGAGCTGGAGAGGCCCGGCGCCACCTATACCGTGGACACGATAGCTCAACTCAGGGAGCAGATGGGCCCAGAGGCGGAGATCTTCTTCATCATTGGTCTGGACGCCCTTGCGGAGCTGAACCGGTGGAAGGACCCGGAGCGGCTGGCCAGAATGTGCTTCTTCGCCGCGATGAGGCGACCCGAATTCACCGAGTTGGATGTGGCAAGCCTGGTTAAGACCGTTCCCGGCGTATCCGGGAGGGTCCATCTGCTGGAGAATATCCAGGTGGACATCAGCTCCTCGGATATAAGGTGTCGGATTCAGGAGGGTCTCCCAATACGCTATCTGGTGCCCCGGAAGGTGGATGAGTATATCAGGGGAAAAGGACTCTATCTAAAACAGTCGAGGTAAGGCATATGCCAAATGGAATAGTCGTCTACACGACCCCCACTTGAAAGGTATGCAGTGCAGCCAGGAGTTACCTGGCCGACAGAAGGTTGCCTTTCACCGAGGTCGACGTTTCACGGGACGGAAAGGCCAGGTACCGGATCAAAAAGCTGACGGGCCGCGCCCGGACCCCCGTGTTCATTATCGGCGGGTACGTAGTGTCCGATTTCAACCGGCACCGGCTAGATAAGCCCCTGGAGGGTGAAGAGGGACGGTAGGGACCGTTTAAGAATCGGGGTTCGGCCATCCCCCTCACGCCCAAGCTAAAAGGCCTCGATGACAGGACAACCGAAATGGGGCCGGAGCGAGGTGGATGGAGGGGCGGGCTATATGTCCAGGTTCCGAACGCTCTTGGCGTGGGCCTGAATAAACCGCTTTCTGGGGGGGACCTCGTCTCCCATGAGGGTGCGGAAGATCAGGTCAGCCTTATCGGCGTCCTCGATGCCGACCCGCAGGATGGTACGGGTCTCGGGGTTCATGGTGCTGTCCCATAGCTGGTCCGGGTTCATCTCCCCCAGGCCCTTGTAGCGCTGAATGGTGATGCCCCTGGTATCGCTGTGACGGTCCACCAGAGAGGCCAGACGGCTCCAGGGGACCCCGGCCTCCACTTCCTTGTCGTTCTTGGTCACCAGGAATTCGCCTTCGGTTATGATCTCCCGCACAGATGGGTAGAGCTCCAGGCAGGCCCGCATGGGCGGGGTCTCCAGGAGTTGGGGTGTAATAACCGCCATGGTTTCGCCGTTCAGGCTTACATCCAGCTGCTCGCTGGCCTTTCCATTGGAAGACACCGTCACCTTGAAGCCCTTCTCCTCGAACAGTTTCCTGGTCCTGTCCAGGCTGTCGCGGCCATTTTCGCCGGCGCCATCGGAGGCCATTCCTTCCATTAGCACGGACGCCATGTTGTCTGGTAGTCCGACGTCGCTCCACGATCCCTTGAACTGCTTTAATGGGTTCAGCATCTTGGCGATCGCCGAGCCGGTGAAAGACTTGGACCCGTCTCCGGATGTCACCTTGATGCTGCCGTAGACCCTGCGGGCGAACCAGGCGTCCTTCTCGGCGTCGGAGAACTTCCACTCTGATTTTTTGCCCTTGGAAACCCGGTAGAGGGGAGGCTGGGCGATATACAGGTATCCCTGCTTGATCAGGTCCATCATGTTGCGGAAGAAGAAGGTGAGGAGGAGGGTCCGGATGTGGGAGCCGTCCACGTCGGCGTCGGTCATGATTATGACCCTGTGATACCGGACCTTGGAGGCATCGAAGGTATCGCCGATGCCCGTGCCCAGCGCGGTAATGAGGGCACGGATCTCCTCGTGGGCCAGCATCTTGTCTTCCCGGGCCTTCTCGACGTTGAGGATCTTACCTTTGAGGGGCAAGATAGCCTGGAAACGCCGGTCCCGGCCCATCTTGGCCGAGCCTCCCGCCGATTCACCCTCGACGAGATAGACCTCGCTGAGACTGGGATCCTTCTCCGAGCAATCGGCCAGCTTTCCAGGCAGGCTGCCGCCGTCGAAAGCCCCCTTGCGGAGGACCATATCCCTGGCCTTGCGGGCGGCCTCACGGGCCCTGGCAGAGGTGAGGCACTTCTCGATGATCCTTCTGGCGTCCTGGGGATGCTCATCCAGGAACATCGCCAGGCCCTCGGACATGGCGGACTCCACCTGACCCTTTACCTCGGCGTTGCCCAGTTTGGACTTGGTCTGGCCCTCGAACTGGGGGTCCGTCATCTTCACGCTGATCACGGCGCTCAGGCCCTCTCGCACATCCTCGCCGGTGAGGTTGGACTGATCGGCCTTGAGGAGGTTTCCCTTGCGGGCGTAGTCGTTGAGGACCCGGGTCAGGGCTGATCGAAAGCCGGAGACGTGGGCACCGCCTTCGGCGGTATTGATGCAGTTGGCGAAGGAGAGGTTGGACTCCGAGAAGCCATCGTTGTACTGCATGGCGATTTCGACCATGGTGCTGTTTACCAGCTTGGAGATGTATATGGGCTGTGGGTGGATTACGCCCCGGTTCCTGTTCATGTGGCGAACGAAGCTGGCGATGCCGCCTTCGAAGAAGAAGGTGAGCTCGTTATCGGGGCCTGTCCTGCGCTCGTCCAGGAAATGGATCTCCAAGGCCTTGTTCAGGTAAGCCGTCTCCCGGAAGTGGTCGGCCAGGGTCTCGAAGTCGTAGTCCAGGTCGATGAAGATATCCTCGTCGGGGTGGAAGGTGATCTTGGTGCCGTGGCCCTCGGCCTCGCCCAGCTCCATCAGAGGCCCAGTGGAGATACCCTTCTTGAATTCCTGGGCGTATGCCATGCCGTCCCGTTTGACCTCAGCCCTGAGGTGGGAGGAGAGAGCGTTGACTACGGAGGCCCCTACGCCGTGAAGGCCTCCCGACACTTTGTACCCGCCTCCGCCGAACTTTGCCCCGGCGTGGAGGATGGTCAGCACCGTTTCCAGGGCGGAGAGGCCTGTGGTGGGGTGTTTCTCGGTGGGAATGCCCCGTCCGTCGTCGGAGCTGGTAACCGATCCGTCCTGGTGGATGGTGATATCTATGCGGTCGCAGAACCCGGCCATGGCCTCGTCCACCGAGTTGTCTACGATCTCGAATATGAGGTGGTGCAGGCCCCGGTGATCGGTACTGCCGATGTACATGCCCGGGCGTCGCCTCACTGCCTCCAGACCTTCCAGAACCTGGATATCCGCTGCGGTGTATTCGGTTTGATTTGCTTTCATTGCCCTCTATTCAGTTAATCAATACTGCTAGGTTCGCCGACTCATTCGGGCCAGAACGATTATGGGTATAGATATCCTTTTCGTCGCCCTAAAACCCGCGGAAAGGGTTGGTTAGAATACCCCGGCTGTACAGCTGATGAGACAAGGGGCGAGATGCCATACCCCGTGGGGCTTTCCCAGTGTTCGATAGGCTTGTCCAGGAGTGGAGGGACATTACGGAACTCGGGTCATAAATTACAGAAAACAAAGCTAAAAGAAGAACTCGGTTTTAAAACTAAACCAAATGTATTGTATCACATCAGGGGCAATATTAGTAGCCTTTGAGGACAGAGGTGTGGGAAATTCGACCCATTGTGAAGCCCTGCGCAATGTTGACATAACCGAGGGTGAGACTTAGAATTGAAACTGCCCTAGGGACTACGGGAAAGATCCTGAGAGAGGAGGGGCGAATGAAGAGGATTCATCTTCTGCATTGTCGCCTCGAAATCGATTGTATAGGCCTCGCTGGTGGTAGGGGATAGGCTGTAGCTAGGTTGGAGGAGGCACCAGCGGGGAGTCAGGATGTCGCCTCCCGGCCCTAATTTTTAGGGGTATTCGCTGAGGCGAGCCCGCTCCGGTAGTGATCACCGGGATAACAAGGCCAGGGGCGACAGGGCATATTAATCTATCGATATTGAGGCCTGGATGCGCTAGTATCCAGGCCTCTTTCTGTTGAACCCAACCTTTGGGGAGAGCCTATCTAGGCAAACCCTCGAAGCAGGGCCCGTATCCCGGGCGCCGACGCCCGAGCTGCCTCACTAAGGCCCGCTATATCCTCCGCCGACATGATCGACGGGCCCCGGCCGAAGCGGCCCGTGTGATAGTAGCAGAACCTCAGGGCCTGGGACCCGTCCTCGAACTGGAGTAGCTGGATGGTCGGCTCCCAGTGGGGCCTGGGGATGCTCACCTCTTCGACCACCTGTCCCCGGCCCCAGGGCAGGTTAAAGGGTCTTGGTAGTTTTCTCTCCATTGGCGGCAATTAGCGAGACAGCTGTAGAGGGCATACCTCTGCGGCCCAGGGCCTATCCAGTCCCCAGGCTTTGGAGCACGGTCCGTACCTTTTCCTCTAGTGGGGCATCGGGTTCCAGGCGCACCCTGGAGATGGCCGTCCTGGCCTCCGAGGGAGCGTATCCCAGAGCGGAGAGGGCGGCGACCACTTCGTCATAGTCAGGGCCCGGAATGCCCACGGCCTCACCCCACTCCCTCTCCAGCTTGCCTTTCAGCTCCAGCACCAGCCTTCCCGCCATCTTCTTCCCCAGGCCACTGACCTGGGTCAGCTGCTGGGTGTCTCCGCCGGCGATGGCTACGGCCACGCTCCGGGGGGACATGGCGGAAAGAAGGGCAAGGGCCAGCTTCGGCCCTACTCCACTGACGCCGATCAGGGTGACGAAGAGGTCTCGCTCATCGGTGGTGGCGAAGCCGTAGAGGGCCAGCACGTCCTCTTTCACATGCAGGTAGGTGTGTAGGCGGACCCGGTCACCGGGACTGCCAAGTACGCTGATGGTGGAGGTGGGCGAAAAGACCTGCAGGCTCATGGGCCCTATGTTGAGGGCGACCTGATCGGGGCCAAGGGACTCCAGCACACCTTGCAGGCTGTATATCAACCCTCTACCTCTAGGCGTTCTGTGATAGGAGCCGGTCCAGTGAGGTCTGGTGCAGATGACAGAGGGCCACCGCGATGGCGTCCGAAGCGTCCAGGGGCTCCGGCGGTATGCTGAGACCCAACTGCAGCCGCACCATCTCCTGGACCTGCTTCTTGTCGCTGCCACCGTAGCTGGTGACCGCCTGTTTGACCTGCCTGGGAGCAT
>JACZVB010000061.1 GCA_022572865.1 Chloroflexota bacterium
CAAGAACGCTTTTCGTGGCGTCATGGGCACACGTTTCGCAACACCGAAAATCCCAGGCAACGATAGCGTTCGTAATAAAGAGGTCATCTATGTCGCGGAATGTTGGGCAATAGCCGCGCTCGTGTTCTGGATATAGCAGATTAGCGACCAGGGGCATTCGTGCAGTAACGATCATCCGATGTTCACGAAATCGTTCGAAGATTGCGATAAGTTTATTATCCCAATGATCACGTTTGCTGGCATCATCGAAATCTCATGAATTATCGAACTGACCTCAGGACGCTGAGCGCAGGGACCACTCTTATTCTGGCGCTAGCGATTCTGTTGACTGCTTGTCGGGCTGACTCTTCAACTGCCGACATCGACTCGACTGCCACAATTGCAGGGGCACCTGCCATTGTGTCAGCAACTGATCTAAACCCCACGGCAACGCAGAACGACAATGTGCCAATCTCAACGAGCCCGCCCCCTGCACTAACTCCAACCGGAACGCCGACCTTGATACCGGCCACCGCAACCGCTGTGCTCCAGCCGTCGCCAACATCGACCCGCGTTCCTGCGCCATCAGCGCTTCCTACCGTGACCCCCGTGCCGACACCGACAGAGACACCTGTTTGCCCGGGTGGCCTGGTGGATGACTTTGAAGACCTGAACAACACCAATGAATGGGGCGGCTGGAGCAGTTCCTGGGCCCCGACGTTTTCCGGCAGGGTCTGCGCCGCTACCTGTCGGCGCACCAGTACGGAAACGCCCGTACCGAAGACCTGTGGAGGGCCCTGGACAAGGCATCGGGTCAATCGGTGACCGCCCTGATGGATAGCTGGGTGAAGCAGACCGGCTTCCCGGTGGTCCGGGTGAAGACCCGGCGTCAGGGGCCCGAGGTGCGCCTCGACCTCTCCCAGGAGAGATTTCTCTACGACCACGGCCAGCAGGCAGACGAGGCCCCGACCCTCTGGAAGGTGCCCATCAGGGCCCGCCGGGCGGGGGGCGAGGAGATTGAGTCTCTTCTCATGGAGGAGCGCCAGGCGTCTATGACACTTGCAGTGGGCGTCTCGAGCGGCGGCGGCGATTGGATCAAGGTCAATGCCGGCCAGACGGGGTTCTTCAGGGTCGACTATGCCGCCGAAGAGATGGCCAGGTTGCGCTCTGCGGTGGCGTCCCTGGAGCTCCCGCCCACCGACCGGCTGGGCCTTCAGAGCGACGCTTTCGCCTTGATGCGCGCCGGCTTTGCCCCGGCGACCGACTTTCTGGAGATGGCCGGGGCCTACAAGCGAGAGGTGGACGCTACGGTGTGGAGCGACCTTTCGGCCAACCTCCTGGAGCTGGAGACGTTGCTGGCCGACGAGCCCTTCCTGCCCCAGCTTCACGCATACGGCAGAGAGCTTTACCAGGAGATCGTCCAAAGAGCGGGCTGGGACCCCGGCCCCGACGAAGGACACCTGGAGGCGCTGCGCAGAGGCACGGTGCTGGGCCAGATGGGCTCATACGGAGATAAAGCGGTCCTTGATGAGGCGAGGGTTCGGTTCGATGAATATCTGAAGGACCCGGACCGCCTCCGGCCCGACCTTCGGGGCCTGGTGTTTGGACTGGTGGGCCGGGAGTCTGACAGGGCGACCTATGACGTCCTCTGGGACCTGGAGAATAAGGCCTCCCTCCAGGAGGAGAAGAGACGCCTCCTGGCGGCGTTGGCCCGGCCCAGGAGTAAGGAGCTGCTGGAAGAGACCCTGGAGCGAGCCCTTTCCAACGAGGTCCGTTCCCAGGACGCGGTGCTGGTCATAGTCCGGGTGGCGGCCAACCGCCACGGGAGAGACCTGGCCTGGGAGTTCATCAAGGACCACTGGAAGGAGCTGGACAGGCGTTACGGCAAGGGCGGCTTTATGCTCATGCGTTTGGTGGGCTCCACCGAGGCCTTCACCACGACGGATAGGGCAGACGAGGTGGAGGAGTTCTTCCAAACCCATCCCGCCCCCTCCGCTCAGCGAACGATCCAGCAGGCCCTGGAGGCTATACGGTTGAACGCCAAGTGGCTTGAGATGAACCGTGAAGGCCTAGCCGGATGGCTGGCCGCCAGGGGATGATGGCATGGATTGATCGGGCCAGCGCCCCAGGCTGGGAGGGGAGACCAAAGTGGGGGAGGAGGTGTGGTGGTCCTAGCACCTGGTAGCCGAAATCAGCGTAACCTTCTGTCGAGTGTCGTCGAGAGTGCAGTCCCGACTTGTCCCGATACTCGGGACTTGTCGGGATTGGCAGGGGTTTGTCCCGACATGTCGGGACAAACCTAATCTCTTCCCCCTTCCAGAAAAGGAAGGGGGATATAGGGGGATGGTTCGGTGGGTGGCACGATCACGGGTGCGTCCCCAATGCTGGGCAGATATTATGACGCGGTTTTCCGCAGTCAAGTACTAGTTATCAGGTCTGTGGGCTGGCGTGGGCTGGGAGGAAAAGTTAGTGGGGGGATGGCCCTTTCACAAAGAGGCCTGTTCCAGGAGCAACCCCCGAGGGGCCTCGGGCCTCAGGTTCGTCAAAACGTTTCCTGCAGGCCCCTCTCCAGCTCCTCGATGGAGGAGTACCCCTCGTATTTGGATACTATGCGGCCCGAGCCGTCGATGATGAACACCCACGACTCGTTCAGGTAGCCCTCGATGCCCGTCAGGCCCCAGTCCTTGACCACCTGGGAATACCGCCCCTGGTCCAGGCTCTCCTGTATCTCCTGGGGATTGTCGTAGACCTCCACGTGAATGAAGTTGGCCTGGCCCTTGTATATCTGCTTGAGTTCCGCCACCGTGTCCACCTGGGGGCCGCAGGTGGGGCTGGTGCAGAATCCAGGGCTGGACATCACCACTACCAGGGGTGTGCCGTTGCCCAGGGCCTCGGGGATGGTGAGCTGGTACAGATCAGGGTCGGCCCGGATCCAGCCTGTGATGTCGCTCAAGTCCTGGGCCTCTCCCAGGGTCTTGTTCACCGTCAAGGGAGGCGTAGATCCCACCGCCGGGGTGTAGCTGGTCTCTCTCACCAATACGGACATGGTGGCCGACGCCAGTACCGTATCACCCTCGGTGAGCTTCGCCTCTAGCTGCCACTGACCCGGGCGATCGAAGGACATCTCGGTGACGTAGTTCCCCCTGGTCGCGAAGGGCCACAGGTGGAAAGTCGCCGACGTTGTCTCCTTGACAATCGGGTCGGAGCCGTCCTCGGGCAAGTAGGAAGATGTCACCGTCACCCGGGGAAGGGTGATTAGGCCGTCTGGGGTCTGCAACAAGAATGCCACGCGGTTCGTGCCCACTCCCAAATCGATGGTTGCCAGCAGCCCCTCCAGATCCGTTCCCAGTCCCTGGAACAGGGTTGGGGCGCCGCTGTCACCCGCGTCGGAAGGCGTGGCTGTCGCGTCTCCCCCACCGCCGCAGGCCTGCCATATCAGCAGCCCGAGGGCCAGAGAAGACAGTATTACCAGCCTCGCCTTGCGAGAACGGCCATGGAGATTCTTCTTCACAAAAGTGTCCACTGAATCAATCATACCGGTTATGGTCCCTGGACGTAAGCGCCGAAGGTGAAAGCGAAAACGTTGAAGTCCTGGGAGTTGGAGCTCAGCTTCAACTCGTGGCCTCCATACGCCGGGAGCTCGAGCAGGCCGTACATTCTGGGCTCATCCACCCTTATCACCGTCATCCCTTCGCCGTTTATCCGCAGGTCTGCGCCCCACGCCTCCATCTCCACGGGCTGGCCGTCCAGGGTGATCACCACGTCGTACGGTGCTGCATCTTCGGAAGCGATCACTACATTAACGCTGGTGCCGAAAATCTTCAAGGCTATGTAGTCGTCCAGGTTCTCGGTTTCCTGGGCGTGCATGATGCTTTCCATGCCGTTGATCCAGGCGCCATGGAGGTATAAAAAGTGATTGGCATGGTCGCCGGGGTCCTCGTAAAAGGCCGGGGTCATGGCAGGAACGTAGTAGAACTGGTTGTTTCCATAATAGGGGACTGGGGCCGAGATGTTTCGCTGAATGCCCGCGTAGAGCTCACGGGTCTGGGACAGGCTGCTATCGGTTCTATTGACCCCCGGGTCTATCTCGGGCCCCGGGTCCCTGCTGGCGACTATATCGGAGAGGTCCACCCCTATCTCCTCAAGAAGCTCCCTGATCTGCCTCTCCGTCTCGTCGTAGGCCCCCTCCCCGAAGTGGCGATACCTTATCACACCAGTGGCGTCTATCAGGTACTTGGCCGGCCAGAAACGGTTGTTGAAGGCCCTCCAGGTCTTCATGTCGTTGTCCTGGGCCATCCTCCACTCGAGCCCGTTCCGGCTGACGGCATCTTCTACATTGACCTTCGTCTTCTCGAACTCGAACTCGGGAGTATGCACCCCGACTATGTTGAGGCCCCTATCGTCATATTTTTCGTGCCACTCCTTGAGGAAGGGGAAGGTTCGGAGGCAGTTAACGCAGGTAAAGGTCCAGAAATCCACCAGCACCACCTGTCCCCTCAGGCTCTCCAGGGTGAAAGGCTCCGTGTTGATCCAACCTGCGATGCCGGTTAGCTCCGGGGCCAGGCTCCCCACCTCCCCCGGAGTATCGGAGGTGATCTTTTGGACGAGTGGGGGTACAGGTGTGGATGTTGAAGGCGCCGAAGTCGGGTCGGCTTCCTCTTGGCCAGTGGCTCCCGTGGGTTCCGACACAGGCGTTGAAGTAGATGCAGGAGCCGCGTCCCTGCTGACCGCCTGGCCGCAGGCGGCCAGCGCCAGAACGGCCCCGATCAGTATCAGCAGTGGGAATAGATGTTTGCGCGTTTTCATCTCATACGACCCCTCGATTATGCTTCTTAGATGTATAACGAAGAGGTAAGGGCGCGGGTTGGGTTCCTGGACGGCCGTTGGGAAAAGCACAAATACTTTGACGGCAATGTCCGGGTGACACCACGGCCAATCACATGAGCTTTGGTAGGCCGGCTCCTTGCGGCCAACATTGGGTGGCAATTGGGACCATCAGTTAGGATTTCGCCACACCACCCCGGCAATGGACACCAGAGACCCGCCCATCTCGTCGGCGGGGCACTGGTCATAGCCCGTCACCTCTCCAATGACCTGGGAGCCGATCAGCTTCAGGGCCAGGTAGATGGGCGTGAGGCCGCAGACCCGGCGGCGGTCCCCCTCCAGCTTGAGGCCGCGCAAAAAACCTTCCGCATCGCCGCTGCAGATCGCGGCCAAGGACTCCTGGTCTGCGGCCCCCAGGCTGGCCCTGTCGAGCTGGGTCCAGGGCTCGGGGTCGCCGAAGGCGGGGCCGACGTGGGCCAGGTCTCCGGCCGCTACTACCAGGGTCTTTCTGGCCTGTATCGCTCCCCTCAACGTGTCGATCAGATGTCGAAACCCCGGATGGTCTTCGGGGGACTCATCTCCCTGGATGAATTGGCCCATGTTTCCGCACAGCACCGGCAGCAGTTTAGGCATCTGACTGGGGGTGACGCTTCCCCCCCTGGCCCGGCGAAGCGAGTAGTGAAGCCATACAGCGGCCAGCTCTATGGAATGCTCCCGGATGTGGTGCACCTCTTCTTCCAGGGCCGCCTCCTCGCCCAGCCCTCCAATCAGCTCTTCCACCAGGTCCAGGTCCGTGGGTAGCGGGCCCCAGGGCGTGGCGTAGCTCTGGCGGGTCAGGGTGATGTGCCCATCCCCGCCGGCGTGGTCGGTCCCCAGAAGGATGACCAGGTCACAATCTTCCAGTGCGGCGTCCATGCCTTGCCAGGTCCTGGCGTAGACCCGGTGGCCCCGATGATAATCGATGTGGGGGCTCAGCAGACCTAGTATCGAGCTGGCCTCATCCTGGCCTGGGGAAGTCTCGGGTGGGAGATCGGCGCAGTAACTGGACAAGGTTTCCTCTAGCTCTACGGGATCTGCCGGATAGCCGGTCCCGGCCAGGGCCAACGGCCTGTGGGGTGCGTTTCGATAATGGTCCAGGGCCTGGGCCCGGGCCTCCTGGTAGCGGGGGCCCTCCAGGAGGAGAGCGTCGTCCAGCTCCTGGAGGAGGGAGTTGACCTGGTCCTGGGACAGGGTGAGGCCGTGGAGCAGCATCACAACAATGCGAAGGGCCGCCTGGTCCCGGGTCCCGTCGCAGAGGCTCAAGAGGGGGCTGAGTTGCACCGGCACCAGCAACTCCTTACCAGAGAGAACCAAGGGGTCTCGAAGGTGAAGATATCTCTGCCCGTCTTGTTGGACCAGCTTGACGTCCAGGGGCCTCAGCTTAGGATGGGTTAAGGCGGTTTCCATGGGGCTGTTCGGCTCGTTGTGGGTTTGCCCTTCTACGGGATCACGTTCAGCCACGAGATTATATCGGACAGCTTCTTGTAGGCCTCCAGCCTGCGGGAGTCGTTGCCAGACCTCTCCGCCTCCTCCACGATGGCAGCCATCTGGCGTACCACTCTGGGCCCCATCTCCATGACCCCTTCGCTGCCGGAGGTTGCCCATTTTACCAGAATGTATCGGGCAATTACCCCCACAGGGATCCCCATGTTCCGGCTCATGGTCTCTATGGTGGGCATCGGGTCCACTCGGGTGTAGCTGGCGACGTCCCGTTTGAAGTTGGCATCGGGGTCATCTTCTTGTATCGGGCCGTCGTATATCTCCAGTCGAATGGTATCGGAAGACATCGGCGTTCTCCTCGGCGCTAGCCGTCACCGTGTGCGGGCATTGCGGGAATGGGTCGGGTTTGTGTCATTCTATCTCACTTTGAGTGCTATAATGCCCCCCGCCCCAAGATCTGATTTTAGTCGGGGCCCCTGGTTTGCGGAGAAGACTTATGGCCGACGAAAGCCACAACTTCATCCTGGGAATCGATATAGGAGGCACGTCCCTCCGTCTGGCCCTGGCGCAGTCGGCGGAGAGGGTGATCTCCAGGAGGAAGGTGGCCTCCCCCGCCGACCAGGACCCTCAGGTGATGGTAGACACCATATCTCGAATCGTTGGGGAGCTGCTAGCCGAGGCCGGCGGCGGGCCCCTGGCCGCCGTTGGGGTATCGGCGCCGGGCCCCGTGGATTCAAAGTCTGGGACGTTGATGGACCCGCCCAACCTGCCCCGATTTCACACCGTTCCTCTCCGGGACCTTCTCAGTCGAGAGCTGTCCGCGCCCGTGGCCCTGGAGAACGATGCCAACGCTGCGGCGCTGGCGGAGCATCGCATGGGCTCAGGCCGGGGAGTCCAGGACATGGTGTACGTTACCATCAGCACAGGGATCGGGGGGGGGCTGATTGCCGGGGGCCGGCTGATTAGCGGCGCTAGAGGAGGGGCGGGGGAGATAGGCCACATCACCATCGATGTGAATGGCCCGCCTTGTGGCTGCGGCAAGAACGGCTGCTGGGAGGCGATGGCCTC
>JACZVB010000062.1 GCA_022572865.1 Chloroflexota bacterium
GTTGCATTAAACAAAAATCCCGCCCCTCTAGGGACGGGATCGTGATTCCCGCGGTACCACCCTGCTTGTCCCCCAATAAATCGGGGGGCATCTCATTAGAGCACTCCCCAACCCACCGGGGAGGTGCCCTTGCCCCGCTAACGGTGGGCAAATCCGGCCACGCCTACTCGTCCGATGCCATCGGACTTTCGGATGGCGGCTCGGGAGGGATCTTCGGGGCCGGGCCCCGGGCCTGCTCACACCATACCAGGCTCGCTGACCGTGCTACCGGCCCTAGTCGTCTCCGTCGATGCCGCTGGCGATATATTATTTCAGTGGGACACCTAAGACTGGAACAGCGCCGGGGTGTCCTCTTCTTTCAACCTGGCCTTTATCGCCTCCTTGATCTCGGAGGCATCGGGGAACCGGCCCGTCTCCAGCTTGGAGAACACCAACTCGCCGTCTATGGTCACCTCGAACTTGCCACCGCCCCCGGTTATCAGCTTATAGGATGCGATGTCGTAGTCGTACTCCCTCATCACCTCTTCCGTCATACTGACGGCCTCCGGGAGGTAGTTTCACATGGTGCAGTATTCAAGCTCAATGGTCAGCTTCTTGGCCATCTCTTCTCTTGTGCCCTTCCTGATGTCTGGGTTACGCCTCGATTGTGCATTCAAGCGTAAGGGCAATTATACCGCGCGTGGGCGTCGAAGTGAAGTTTCTGTACTCCTCCGAATGAGGCTGTTTAATGGCATAGACAGTGGAGGTGCCTAGAGGTGTCAAGCTCTCTACAAGGATTTGCCGGGGCCCCGAGGCCTGTGCTATGATTTCCCGGACGGTTCCCGCCCGCAGAAAGGCATGTCTTCACTGGAACTGAGCCTCCTCATCGATCCCCCCTACCGCCGAGAGTTTAGGGCCGGCTGGTTTCGCAAAGTCGTCGCCCAAGTCCTGGATGTCCAGGGCATATCCTATCCTACAGAGGTCGGGGTCTTGATAACGGGTGACGATAGGGTGGCGGAGCTTAACCGGAGGTACAGGGGCATGGAAGGGACCACCGACGTCCTATCCTTCTCCATGGATGGAGAGCCGGTGGGAGAGGCCTTCGTCAGCCCGCCCGATGGACTCCTCAACTTGGGCGAGATCATTATCTCCTATCCCCAGGCGGCAAGGCAGGCCCGAGATCAGGGCCATCCTGTCCGGGACGAAGTCGCCTTCCTCACAGTTCACGGGACGTTCCATCTGTTGGGCTACGACCATGAGGAGCCGGGGGAAGCAGAGCTTATGAAGGAGATGGAGACCCGGGCCCTGGCCAGGCTGGGCATCGACCGGTCGGCCCTGTTTCAGGACTAGCGCTTGGTGCATGAACAGATGCTATCCTTATCAAAGTTGTTCTCTTGCGGGGTTTTCTGCCCTTATTTCCGAAACTAGGTGACAGCCGGCATGATTACAGAGGTCCTTTACCGTAAATGGCGTCCCCAGACCCTGGCCGATGTCGTCGGCCAGGAGCACGTCACCCAGACCCTGCTCAACGCTCTGGCCCAGGAACGGGTGGCCCATGCCTACCTCTTCTGCGGACCCCGGGGCACGGGCAAGACCAGCACTGCCAGGATCCTGGCCAAGGCGGTCAACTGCCTGAAGAACGGACGGGGCGAGCCGTGCAACGATTGTCACATCTGCCAGGCCGTGACCGGCGGCAGCGCCCTCGATCTGATCGAGATAGATGCAGCCAGCAATCGTGGCATCGACGAGGTGCGGGACCTGAGGGAACGGGCCAACTACTCCCCCTCAGAGGCCCGGTTCAAGATCTACATCATCGATGAAGTGCACATGATGACCACCCCGGCCTTCAACGCCCTCTTGAAGACCCTGGAGGAACCGCCCCCCCACATCATCTTCATCCTGGCTACTACGGAGGCACACAAGCTGCCCCCAACCATCATTTCGCGGTGCCAGAGGTTCGACTTTCGCCGCATCTCCCAGGAGGCGACCCTGGGACGGCTGGAGACCATCTGCCGGGGCGAGGGCGTGGAGCCGGACCCGTGGGTGTTGAGGTTCATCTCAAGGGCCTCGGGCGGAAGCCTACGGGACGCCGAGAACCTGCTGGAGCAGCTAACGGTCTCCTATGGCAACCGTATCGAGCCTCGGCACGTGAGGGAGTTGCTGGGCATATCGGCTGAGATGCCCCTGGAGGTTTTCATAGCCAGCATGCTCCGGGGCGATGTGGCCGAGTCGTTGCGAATCCTGCACGGGGTCGCGGAGCAGGGAGCCAACCTTCGCTACTTTCATCGGGAGCTTCTGGAATACCTCAGATCGCTGATGATGGTGGTGGCCGGGGCAGAAGACGTGGTGGACATTCCGGCGGAGGAGATGACAGCCCTGAAAGGGCTCGCACCCGAGATCGGCCTCGAGGATGTGACCAGGGCCCTTCACATCTTCAGCGGGGTGGACCTCAAGGCCGACGGCGCAGGCCCCTTCGCCCTGGAGACGGCCCTGGTAGAGGTATGCCTGGGCCTGGGGAAAAGGATCGTGAGGCCTGAGGCGTCAGCCCGGTTCTCTGATAGCTCCAAAGAATCGCTGGAAAAGCCCCCCGCCCCGGTGAAGGAGTCTCCACCCCCAGTCCAGCAGGCCACGGACCTCCCACCCGAGACCGTTGCGACACCCCGGCCAGAAGCCCGGGAGCCAGACGAGCCCGCAGGTCCGGAGCCGTCGCCGCCGGATGATGAAGAGCGCCCGGGGCCGGAGCCTGTCCCGATCAATGACATCGATGTCTTTCGGCAGAGGTGGCCGGAGCTGGTTGACGCCCTGAAGGGACAGGGGTCTAAGGGAAGCCTGGACGCCCTGCTGCGCAACGCCTGCGAGCCCATCGCCATCGAGGGCGAGACCCTGGTGGTAGGGTTCTACTATCCGTTCCACAAGAGCAAGATCGAAGACCCCAAATACCGCCACCTGGTGGAGAAGAAGGTTAGTGAGGTCTTCGGCGCGCCCTACAAGATTCGATGCGACCTGGTTACTAGGGAGAGCCCCCCACCTGCTGCCAGGACCCCAGACCATGGGCCCCTGGTGCAGGCGGCCCTGGAGATGGGGGCCCGGGTCCTGGATGACGGCCTCGAAAAAGCTAATTAGACCGGCTTTCTCTGTCTGTTCCCACTTCAATCCCACTTGGCCGTGATGGTTTAGCAGGATCGGGTAACAGGTGCTGTTTACCAGCTTGCCAATGGATGTCCCAAATCCCCTAGGCCGTTCAATAAGCTTCTCGAAAAGGGGGAGTGTCCCGACGCCGAGTCCCGAGTATCGGGACGAGTCGGGACCGGGGGGTCCGTCCCGATATGTCGGGACCAGACCCAATTTATTCCCCCTTCCTGGTCAGGAAGGGGAGCAGGGGGCCTGTCCTGAGTCCTATCGAAGGGATGGTCGAAAGTGTTATTAAACACTCTCGATCTCTTTTTCTTGTCGACAAGACCCAACACCGTTATGATGGTAGAGGTCGGAAAAGCGCGTGCCTTCTCTCCACCCTAATAACGATTGATTTCACCTCCACGGGTGAAGGTTACGGCCTCGAAAAGTAGGGGGCTCCACATGAACAGACAGTTCCGGCGGCAGATGAAACAGATGCAGAACCTCCAGGACGTGCTGGGCAAAGCCCAGGATGAGCTGGAGATTAAGACGGTGGAGGCCAGTTCCGGAGGTGGCGCCGTTACCGTGGTTATGACCGGCCAGCAGAAGATCAAGTCGATAAAGATCGCTCCCGAGGTGGTGGACCCCGAGGACGTGGAGATGCTCCAGGACCTGGTGATGGCCGCCGTCAGCGAAGCCATTGATAAGTCCCAGAGCATGGCATCGGACCACCTGGGCGGCCTTACCGGCGGGCTCAACATCCCGGGCCTGTAGGTTCAAGAATCGATATGACTACTTCGCCCACCTCTCCCACGGTGGCCAGGCTGATAGAGGCCCTTCACCGGCTGCCGGGCATCGGGCCCAAGACGGCACAGCGGCTCACCTACCACATGGTGAGGATGCCTATAGAGGAGGCCCGGTCCCTTTCCGAGGCGATCCTGGCCATTAAAACCAGCATCTCCTTCTGCTCGTCCTGCCAGAACATCACCGAGGTCGACCCGTGCCCCTTATGCAGCGACCCGCGTCGGGACCGTAGCCAGCTCTGCGTGGTGGAGGAGCCCCTGGACATCCTGCCACTGGAGAGGTCGGGCAAGTTTTCCGGCCTCTACCATGTGCTCCACGGCGTCATCTCCCCCATGAACGGCATCGGGCCGGAGGAGCTGAAGATCAGAGAGCTGCTGGAGCGGCTGAAGGACGGCCATGTGAAGGAGGTTATCATGGGCATCAACCCGAACCTGGAGGGCGATGCCACCTGTATGTATATCAACGGATTGATCTCGCCCCTGGGAATAACGGTAACCCGGCTGGCCCGGGGCCTTCCCGCCGGAGGAGACCTGGAGTACGTCGACGACTTGACGCTGGCCAGGGCGCTGGAGGGCCGCCAGCCCTTCTAGTTACATCATGCCTAGACCTCGAGTTTACAAGACGGAAGCCATCGTCCTCAGGCATCAGGCCCTGGGTGACGCCGATAAGATCATCACCATCTACACCCCACACCTGGGCAAGCTGCGCATTGTGGCCAAGGGGGTGTTGAAGCCCAGGAGCAGGCTGGCGGGCCACGTGGAGGCCCTAACCAGAAGCTCGATGATGATCGCCCGGGGCCAGAACCTGGATGTCTTGAACCAGATAATCTCCATAGATGGCTTCGTGACATTGAGAGAGGACCTGGCCCGCATCTCCCAGGGCATCTATGCCGCCGAGCTCCTGGACCTCTTCACGGCCCAGGACGATGCCGATCTCAACCTGTACCAGGCCTTTCTCTCCACCCTGACCGCCTTATCCCAGGCCCAGGACGGGGGGCTGGTCCTCCGCCATTTCGAGCTAAGGCTTCTGGGCATCCTGGGATTCGCCCCCGAGCTGTACGTCTGCGTCTCCTGCGGTGACCTCGCCTCGGGAGCCCGGGCCCACTTCAGCGCCTCCGCTGGCGGCCTTCTCTGTTCCGGCTGCGTCAGGGGAGAGCGGGCCGTCAGGCCCATCTCCCGTGACGCCCTGACCTCCCTGCGATTCCTGCAGAAGGCCGATCTGAGCAAAATCACGGAGAAGGTGACGCCTCCGTCCCTTGCCAGGGAGATGGAGGTTACCATGAGGGACTACCTTCGTTATCAGTTAGAGCGGGAGGTCAAGTCGGCCGCGTTTCTGGACCGCATCTCCAGACTGCCTGCGGACGTGTCCGCTGCCGGTGGCCCTGCCATGCACCCATAGGAGGTTGGTGATTTGAAGGCTAGAATCGTATTGCTGCTCATCGCCATTTCCACCATCATCTTCACGGCCGCCTGCTCCGGCGACGACGCCCCCGCACCTGATATAGAGACCCAGGTCAGGGACGCCCTGGCCGCAGCGGACATTGAGGGCCGGATCAGGGAGGCAGTCGAAGCGACGGACATAGACACCAGGATCGGGAACGCGGTAGCCACGGCCATAGCCGCCGTCAACGCCGGAGTCCCGATACCCACACCACTGCCCCAGGAACCAGGTTCTTTCAGGACTCAGGCCCAGGTCATCCAGGACGTATACCGAAAGGTGACCAACTCGGTAGTGCACATCTCCAGCACCGTCTATACAGTGGACTCCTTCAATAGCCCTGTGCCTCGAACGGGCACTGGGTCCGGGTTCGTGCTAGATAACGAAGGGCGGATATTGACCAACAACCACGTTGTGGAGGGAGCCCAGCTGGTGGAGGTCACCCTGGCTGACGGCACCATCCTGGAGGCCGAAGTCCTGGGTCGTGATCCATTCAGCGATTTAGCGGTGCTGCAGGTCGACGTCTCCCCGGGCCAGCTCCTTCCAATACCGATGGGCGACTCCGACAGCCTGCTGGTGGGTGAGCTGGCCATAGCGATAGGCAACCCCTTCGGACTGGACAGGACTGTGACCACCGGGGTGGTCAGCGCCCTGGGCCGCACCCTGGACGCCCCCAACGGCAGGACCATCGCCAACGTCATTCAGACCGATGCGGCCATAAACCCGGGCAACTCGGGCGGCCCCCTGCTCAACGCCGACGGCGAGGTGATAGGGATAAACACCGCCATCTTCAGCCCATCGGGAGGGTCCGTGGGCATCGGGTTCGCGGTGCCGGTGAACACGGCCAAGCGATGGGTGCCCGAGATGATCCAGTTCGGCAGAGCAAGACACCCACTGTTGGGAGTCTCCATGCTTCCATCTAGTTCACCTGTAACCTCTTTATCATACTTGCAGACACTAGCCCTGGTTGATCAAATGAGTTGTGGCTTGTAGTTGTGGTAGCAGGTGGATCATCAAACACAGCTCCTATCATTCCGGGTACAGCTGCTATGAGGACTAGCTTCTTGACTGGATTAACAATCTTACTAGCTCCTGGGAGGAGTGTAGTAATTAGTGGAGCTCCGAATTGTGCTATTAGGGATGCCCACAAGTAAGGATTAAGTATAAGATTCTTTAATCTGAATGTTCGTGGGGCTATTACAGTACCTAAAGGAGAGAATCCTGTTATCCTGGATACAACTATGTCAATTGCTTTTGCTCCTTCTGTTTGCAATTCTGATAGGTTCGTTGGCATTTTTAATATACCCGCAGCTCTTTCTTTAGCTGTTACACTAGCTACGAATACTATTGGTACTATAGCTGGACCAGCTATCTTGATGACCTTGTTGAAATCTAGACTGGTGACAGTCTTACTGAGGCCCATTACCATTGAGATTACCTTCTACTCGTCCTACATTTACCGGCTTTAGTCCGGCCGAACTTACATCCTCTACGTCTTGCCATTGTACCTTTTAGGCACGTTATTGTTATATATTAAGACTGGTTCAGTGAATATCAGTGAAATTGAGTGAGAATGAGTAGGAGGACACTGAAATGTCAGTGAAAACTGAATTAGAGCAGTCAGAGGGCAGTAAGAAGAGTGCACAGGGCCTCAATGCACTCAATATTCGACTGAATAAGAAGGTTAGCACACAAGATACAGAGATTGTGTCACTGAAAGCTAATGTTGACTCACTGACTGATCAATTAGTTGATAAATCTAGTACTAATGTACCCAAACACCAAGTGTTACAGAGACATCCTTGGCTTCCGGTGTGTACTGGACCTGAATGTAGTGAGAAAAACCCTACATGGAAGGATGAAACACAGTGTAAGAGCTGTAAATACCCACTAGGAGCAGTAGCTACTATAGATCAAGTGGATAAGTGTCCTGGTTGTGGTGCATCCGGTGAAGGTAGTGCAGAGTTGAAACATAATGAAGAACAAGAAGAATAAGCTTAAG
>JACZVB010000063.1 GCA_022572865.1 Chloroflexota bacterium
GAACACATCGGCCTGGCCTGCGCTATGACCCCCACCTGGCACCCGATCCGCCTGGCCGAAGACCTGGCTATCCTGGACCATCTCACCAGGGGGCGGCTTCAAGTGGGCTTCGGTCGAGGTGTCTTCCATCGGGACACGATGCCGTTCCACCTTAAAGCAGACCCGAGGGATGAGGACACCAATCGTGAGCTAACCGGCGAGGTGATCGACATCGTTATCAAGTCCTGGACCCAGGAGTTTTTCTCCCACGAAGGTCCAAACTATACTTTCCCCCCTCCTGGCATCCCACACCATTCCTGGAGTCCCACGGAAGAGCCGTACGTGAAAGAGGATGGGACTATAACCAAACTGTGCGTCCTGCCCAAGCCGTATCAGAAACCACACCCGCCGATCTGGGTGATGGTGTCATCGGAGAAAAGCGCAGTGCGGGCCGCAGAGCAGGGCTATAACTGTATCGTCGCAGGGACTGCCATACATATCATTCGGGATTGGTTGCAGACCTATGCTGAAATACGCTCTGAGCGGGACGGAAAGACATACAAGCCTGGAGAGAATTGGGCCATCCAGCGCCCTATCTGCGTCGCCCCGACCATGGAAGAGGCCCGCAAAGACTTCGAGCATTACATCTGGCTGCAACGAGAGTATCAAGCTCTCTACAGGGGGGACAAGGCGAAGGAGTACACTAAATATACGTTAGGCGGCGCCGAGGAGTGGACCTGGGAGGTCCTTCTTGAGCGGGCAATGATCGCCGGGTCCCCTGACGACGTTGGCGAAAAGCTTCAGGAAATCCAGGATGTAGGCATAGACTATCTCATCTGCTGGACCGATGTGGGCGGCTTCCCCCACGAAAAAGCGATGCGTACCCTGGAGCTTTTCGGCGCCCAGGTCATGCCCTTGTTTAAGAATGGGGCACATGAGGAAAAAGCCGCTCAAATGACCGGGGCGGAGGAGCATTCCCAGCCCCAGTCCCCTACCCCTTAACTACAGCGTCGTCAAACCGAGTGTCGGGTTGCCTATCACTGCTCCGACTGATCGAGCTTGGAGGCCAGGGCCTGCTCTTTGGCCAGCAGAAGCGCCTTGCGATTCAACCCCCACCGGTAGCCGCCCAGGCCCCCGTCCTTGCGCACCACACGGTGACAGGGCACCACCAGCGAGACAGGGTTGGTAGCGCAGGCCCTCGCGACAGCCCTATTGGCCTTGGGCCGGCCCAGGGCTTCTGCCACCTCCTGATAGGTGCTTGTCTGCCCGTAAGGGATTGACCTGAGATGCTCCCAGACCAACCGCTGAAAGGCGGTGGCTCTAATGTCCAGGGGAAGGCCCGGGTCGGGCAGCTCGCCACGCAGGTAGCCCAGCAGGGTCTCGACCCACTCCTTGAGGTTTGCCGGATCGCTATAAAGCTCTGCGGCGGGGTATTCAGCCCTCAGGTCGGCCTCGAGCTCCGAGTCCCGGTCGCCTAATTTAACGGCGCATACGCCTCGATTCGTGGCCGCAACGAGGAGGCGTCCCATCGGCGAGTCCACCAGGGTGTAGGCGATTCGAGCCCCTCGCCCTCCGCGCCCATATGAGGCGGGGGTCATGCCTAGATGGGCCGACGAGTGCTCATAGAGACGGCTGCTTGACCCGTAGCCGGCTTCGTACAGCGCAGCGGTTACGTTCCCTCCTTCTTTCAGTCGCAGCCTGAACCGATCGCGGCGGCAGGCATCAGCGTACTGGCGCGGAGTCACCCCTATCAGGCGCTTAAAGACCCGCTGCAGGTGTCCGGGACTAACGTTCATCTGCACCGCGAGTTGGGCAAGCCTGGGGGTCTCCTCCTGAAAACGTTTGATGTACCGGCAGGCTTTGAGCACCATCTCTATCTGCGGCTGATCAGGGCTTCCCTGGTCGGGTCTGCAGCGGCGGCAGGGCCGGAACCCCTCCAGCTCGGCGGCCTCGGGCCCCGAGAAAAAAGCAGCTTTGGCCCGCTGGGGACGGCGACTGGGACAGATGGGCCGGCAGTAGATCATGGTAGACGAAACCCCGTAGACGAAAAAGCCATCGAAGCTGCGGTCTCGGGTCAGCACCGCCTGCCAGTAGCGGCTCTCCTCGGAAACTCCGGGCGCTTTGGGTCTATCGATAAGTGTCGTCATCTTTTCTGCCTTCTATATCACCCAACTCTTGGGAAAGAAGCCCTATAGCACTGCTATCAGAATACAGCCTTGAAAAAGGGGAATCTATCCGAAACCGGCCTTCAAACTACGAGGTCTCAGGAGCGAGGCCCCACCTTCCCGCATCAGTAGGAGATGCTGGAGAGCCGGTTGGCCCCCGTGAGGTTGGTGGCGCCATACAGGTAGCGCAGGGGCAATGATAAGGGGCCCGAGGCCTCCATCTCCGGATCGTTTATCTTCCTTCCCCCTAAAAGCCTTTTCACCGGTGGAAGGGCGATGGACTCCATGTAGTTTCCGGCACAAACCACGGCGTCTACCTCGGATGGAAAATAGATTATCCCGGAGTCGTCCTGGGTGAGGGACATCTCCGAGTTGATGACGGTGGTCTTGATCCCCACCTGTTCGCACCTGCGGGCCAGCATCATGGTATCCATACCCGGATTCCCCGACCCGGCCCACGTGAGGACCAGCCCCTCGATGCCCATCATTTGAAGAAGCTTGGCGGCGTATCTGGTGGTCCGCTCCTTGTCCTCCAGCGATATGACCTGGGACCGGAGGAGCAGCATCCCGAAGAAATTGATCTCCCGGTTGTGCCTGCCGTATAGCAGCTGAGCGACGGGATGGTTTTGAAAGAAATAGGTGGACTCCCTGCCGCAAGCGGGCGAGTTATAAGGATTGTACAGGCAGCCGTCCATCAGCTCGTTGGGGTGAAGGAAGGTGGGCTGCCAGCCCAGGGCCTGGCCATACAGACGGTGGAGTATGAGCTGGGATGAACAGGCTACCTTCGGCAGACTGTCATCCGCCGGCCCCAGTTCGTATGTCGAGACCTCGTCGGGGGCCAGCTTGCTGGTAGACTCGGCCAGGTATTCCGCCACCCGGAATCCCGCCGCCCGGGCGCTTATGTTGTGCTCCTGGACGTGGGGAGGGCCCCAGGCATGATTGGTCGTAACCTGGCCCCTGGCCTCGGGCCTGGTATCGGCAAGGCTGGGTTTCAGCTCTATTACCAGGATCAGATGGTTCGAGAAGAGGTTATAGTCGGCGCCCGGACCTGACATATCCAGGACGGCGTCTCGCCAGTAGACGGGCTCATCGGGCACGGGCTCGCTGGTGACCATGACGACAAGATTGGCCAGCCGGTGGGTCCGGCCCTGGCCGACGGTCACGGGTGGTCCCAGGACCCCCGGGAACACGGCCCCCGGGCCGGAGACCTTGTATCGTGGCTCCACCGCGTCCAGCACGTTGATAAGACGGGCCGATTCTCCAGGCCGTACCAGGTGCACCTCCGCTCCGGCGAATCGATTACCCTCGGTGGCCAGCTCGACTACTTTTGACCTATCGACGTGGAGGACCCCATCGGAGAGGCGGGTGGCATCGGAGAAGACCACGTCATGGACTCGAAAGGTTGCCATCTCGAGTTTCACTGGATGTTTCTCCCTGCCATGACCCGGATTTCGGCTCAGTAAATTACGCCGCCCAGCCTGGAGTATCCCAGAGGGCTCACCGAGTCGTACATGTACCTTACCGATAGGGAGAGGGGGCCCGATGCATCTACATGGGGCACTGATAGGGTCATCCCGCCCAGCAAGGTCTGGGGTTGCTCTAATGTCACCGGCATCTCGAAATTGCCGGTGCTGACGATGGCATCAGCCTCGGGAACATAGTGAACGAAGCCCGGGTCGTCGGGGGTCTTGGCCATCTCGGGGCTCAGCATGGTGGTCTTAATGCCCGCCTGCTCAAACTTCTGGCACATCATCATCACGTCTATTCCCGATTGGCCGTCCCCGACCCAGGTCATCACTGCCCCTTCCACATCCAGCATCCTGAGCAGTTTAGTGGCGAATCCCCCGATACGCTCCTTCTCCATCAAACTCAAGGGGCCGTAGAACCAGACCAGCACCCCGATGAAGTCGATCTCCTTGCCGTGACGCTGGTAGAGGTCCTCCACTATGGGGTGGTTTTGGTAGACATAAGAGCAATCCCGAGAGCTGGCCGGCCCCATGAAGCTGCTGTATACGGCCCCGTCCATCATCTCGTTAGGGTGTAGGAAGGTTGGCTGCCAGCCCATCCTTTCCCCGTACAGCCACCGGTCCCGATGTAGCTGGCATATGTAGGCGACCCTGGGCAGGGGAGTCGAGGGCGGCTCCAGGTGGAAGGTTTTGACCCTGGCCGGCGCCGACTCCCCTGCGGCCGAGGCCAGGTATTCCGCAATACGGAAGCCTGCTGCCCGGGCCGCCCTGTTGTAATCTCGGGCATAGTCAGAGCCGTCTATAACATCGGTCCTCTCCAGCCGCTCCCGCTCTTCGGGTGAGAAGTCCTCCCTGCCCTTAAACTGGAGCACCAGGTTTACTGTGGAGGAGAAGGGGGTGTACCGGGCCCCTACACCCCACATATCTATTATTCCATCTCGCCAGTGGATGGCCTCGCCCGGGGCCGGGGGGCCTGTCGTGACCAGGGCCATGCCCTTCAGGGTGTGGTCCTTGCCCTCCCCTACCGTGGTGGGAGGCCCAATCACCCCCGGGAACACGGTGCCGGGGCCCGACACCTTACGCCTCGGCTCGATTACGTCCAGGATGTTGATAATCCGGGTCTCGTCCCCCGGTCGGGCCACGTCCATTTCGACGCCGACGAAGTGGCTGTCCTGCAATACGATATCGCGGACCTCTTCCCTGGATACATACAGGACTCCGTCGGACAGATGGGTCGAATCCGAGAGTGCGATATCCTTTACGGCGAACTCGGCAAGCTCCAGCCTCATGTTTAATTCTCCTTGAAAGCCGCTCCTTCTAGTGATGCCAAAGTTGTGTTACGCGTGAAAATAACCCGCTCATACTGCCTGTCCTGAGCCTAGTCGAAGGGCCTGTCGTGAGCTTGTCCCGACAATACTGTGTCATTCTGAGCCCAGATCTATCCCGATACTCGGGACCTGTCGGGACGAAGGATCTAGGCCCTTCGCGGAGTTTATCCTGAGAGACGAAGGGCTCAGGGTGCCAAAAAGGAACGTTATTTATCGGACTGGCCTCTAATCGAAGGTTGAGCAGGTTACTTTAATGATACCGCGCTTTTTATAAGGGGAACCATCTTGGCCCGTTGACTTGTCCGTCAATACTGAACACCCATCAGCTTGCCATCGCCCAGGGGGCTCGAGGCCCCGTACATATAGCGTACCGTGACGGTCAGGGCTCCTTCTGCGTCCATATCGCTGAGGAGCAGCGTCCTCCCCCCGATGACCCGGTCCACCGGCGGCAGCATCACCTGCTCCTCGTAGTTGCCAACACTGACGATGGCGTCGGCCTCGGGCACGTAATGGACGAATCCAGATTCATCGGGGGTCCGGGCCATCTCCGGGCTGAGGATGGTAGTCTTTATCCCCAGCTGCTCACATTTCTGGCAGAGGAGCATGAGATCGATACCGGGATGGCCCCCTCCTATCCAGGATATGACTATACCATCGGCCCCCAACATATGCAGCAGTTTGGAGGCAAAGCTGCAGATCCGCTCCTTCTCCTCCAGCCGTTCTCCACCGAGGGGATACAGCAGCACCCCGGCGAAGCTCAGGTCCTTTCCGTGGCGGCGGTACAGGTCTGCAACCACCGGGTGGTTTTGGTACAGATAGGTGGACTCCCTGAAGCTGGCCGGGCCGTTGAAGGTCCTGAATATCACCCCGTCGGCAAGCTCATTGGGATGCAGCAGGGTGGGCTGCCAGCCCATGTCGCCTCCGTAGAGGTACCTGCCGGCCTCCTGGCTGGCATAGAATACCCTGGGAAGGCCAGGGTCCACGGGGGTCAGCTCAAAGACATCTACCCTGTCTGGCGTCATGTCGGTGGTGACCCGGGCCAGATAGCTGGCAGCCTTGAACCCGGCGATCCTAACGGAGTAGTTATAGCTCAGAGAGTATCCCGAACCGATTATGGTGTTGTCCTCTGCCCTTTCCTCAGTGGTCGATGGCTCTCGGGCAACGAGCTCGAGCACCAGGTTTGCGGTCTGGGAAAAGAGGCTGTGGGCGACGCCTGGGCCCGACATATCGATGATGGCCTCCCTCCAATAGAGCGGCTCCCCTGTTACCGGCTCTCCCGCGGTCACTATGGCCATTCCGGAAAGCCGGTGGGTACGTCCTTCGCCCACCGAGGTGGGCGGCCCCAGGACGCCGGGGAATACGGCGCCGGGACCTGAGACCTTATGCCTCGGCTCCACCACGTCCAGGGCGTGGATGATCCGCACCGATTCCCCGGGATGCACCAGGTGTATCTTAACGTCCCTGATGTTTTCATCGGCCAGCACCAGTCCCCTGATCTCCTCGACGTCCACCTGCAACTCGCCTTGGGAGAGTCGGGTCCTGGCGCCCGGGGTTATCCTGTCGATATTGAAGGAGGCCAGCTCCAGCCTCATGATCTTCTCCTTTGGCGATGGCGGGATGTCAATCTGGGTATGCAGGTTATACTGGCGAGCAAAACGGCGACGCTAATGGAATCATCATTACCTACTACTGTCAAGGTGGATGGGAGTCGGGCGCAAAGTCGTAAAACACGGTAGCAAAATAGGAGAAACGGGGGTGCATGGTCCTCGGTAGTGCAGCGTTGCAGCGTGTAGCGCCCAGAAGGGTCGTCTTGATGACGGCCATCGTGGGCGCGGTAATCATGGGTGATTCCATGCTCTACAACGTTCTGCCCTCGAACATCAGCTCCTTCGGTGTGTCCGCCGGGTTGGTAGGGGTGATCCTGAGCGCCAACCGCTTCGTGCGGCTGGCCTCCAACCCCGTGGCGGCCTGGTTCTTTCAGCGCTTCGGCCTGGATAAACCTCTCTTACTGGTGATACTGGTATCCGTGGGCACCACCGTGGCCTACGGCGCTGGGCACGGATTTGTGGTCCTGTTGCTCGCACGGCTTCTCTGGGGCGTCTGCTACTCGATGCTGAGGCTGGGCGGCTATCTGGTGGTGCTGGAAGATGGGCAGGAGAGCGCTCGGGGCCGGCTGATGGGCTTCTTCATTGGGGGGCAGAGGACCGGGAGCGTAGTCGGCGTGCTACTGGGTGGTTTCCTCTTCGATGTCACGGGTCGGACCGCCAGCTTTCTGATAATAGCGGCCCTGGGACTTGTCAGTCTCCCCATTCCACTGGCCCTGGGGCGAAGGCGTCCCAGGGCCCTAAAGGTGACGACTGCATCGGTC
>JACZVB010000064.1 GCA_022572865.1 Chloroflexota bacterium
CAACAGTTCATCCAGGGACGAGATAGTCAGGCTCCTGGAGACGGGCCTGGCCGTGGTGGTGGATGAGGCATACTTCGAGTTCAGCGGTCAGACCATGGCGTCCCTGGTGCCGGACTACGACAACCTGATGGTGGTTCGCACCTTCAGCAAGTGGGCCGGGCTTGCCGGCGTAAGGGTGGGGTACGGCATATTTTCGCCCAGGATAGCCGACTACATCAACCAGATAAAGCAGCCATACAACGTCAGCGTCTTCGCACAGATGGCCGCCCTGGAATCCCTGGCGGACAGAGACTACCTTATGGCCAATGTCAAAGCCATCATCAAGGAGCGGGAACGCCTCTTCGGCGAGATCGAGGGGCTGGATTTCCTGCGGCCCATGCCCTCTGAGGGCAACTACATACTCTGCGATGTTACCAGTGGCGATGCCAGCCGGCTGTATGAGAGGCTCAAAGAACGCCGGGTCTTCGTGAGATACTATGATAGACCCAACCTGCGAAACTGCATACGAATCAGCGTCGGAAAACCTGAGGAGACCGAGGCGCTTCTGGAGGCCCTCAGGGCGGTAGGAGAAGAGAACGATGCCCAGTAGAAAGGCCACCCTGGAAAGGGACACCGGCGAGACCCGAGTCTCCGTCGAGATGGTCATCGACGGCACAGGCCAGTATCAGGTGAAGACCGGGATCCCCATGCTGGACCACATGCTGTCTCAGCTGGCCAAGCACGGCGCATTCGACCTGAAGGTCTCGGCGGAAGCCAAGTCCGATCCCGATGGCCACCACCTGATCGAGGACGTGGCAATAGTCCTGGGACGGGCCTTTGGGCAGGCCCTGGGGGAGCGCAAGGGCCTTGTCCGCATGGCCCATGCCCTGGTGCCCCTCGACGAGGCCCTGGCCCTGGTGGCGGTAGACGTGGGCGGCAGGGGCTATGCTCAGATAGACACGCCCTTCAACGCCGAGGAGGTGGGAGGCCTCAGCTCGGACATGGCCCGGCATTTCCTGGAGACCTTCGCTATGGAAGGCCGGCTAAACCTCCACGCCAAGTTTCTCTCGGGGCTCAACGACCACCACAAGATAGAGGCCCTCTTCAAGGCCCTGGCCAAAGCCCTGGACGCCGCCACCCAGTTGGACCCGCGCATCGCGGGCCAGGTCCCCAGCACCAAAGGGGTCATAGACTCATAGCAGGCCGTTTCTATCTGGGGCTCCACCCCTGGACCCCTCACATGATGCGTTGCTATGCCCTCCCGCCCTCCCAACTAACTTTGTAGGGGGGGCGCGGGGCCCCTTCCTTTCTCTCTATAGGCATTGTCCCACCACCCCAGATTCTTCGTCATCCCGACTAGTCGGGACTCCTCAGAATGACAGATAAGTCGTCGGGAGTGCCCCGACGTCGAGTCCCGAGTATCGGGACGAGTCGGGACCGGGGGTTTGTCCCGACTTGTCGGGACCAGATTTGTTTTTCTCCCCCTCTCCATTGATAAGCCTGTCCTGAGCTTGTCGAAGGGGGAGAGGGGGATCAAGGGGGTGAGGGTTCCTCATAACATCAGCAACTGGGGCCGTTTGGTAACGTTAGGGGCGTCAGCCCTCAGGCCTCTACCCGCACCACCGACGATGAAAAGCAAAATTACCGTTCGTGGTGAGCCTGTCGAACCATGAACGGCAGGAACCAGGGGAGGGACGCCGGCCCTCAGGCCTCTATCCGCACCACCGACGATGAAAAGCAAAATTACCGTTCGTGGTGAGCCTGTCGAACCATGAGCGGCAGGAACCGGGGGAGGGACGCCGGTCCTCAGGCCTCTACCCGCACCACCGACGATGAAAAGCAAAATTACCGTTCGTGGTGAGCCTGTCGAACCATGAGCGGCAGGAACCTGGGGAGGGACGCCGGCCCTCAGGCCTCTATCCGCACCAGCTCGAAACGGAACTCCTCGATTACGGGGTTGGCCAGGAGCTTATGGCCCATCTCCTGCACCTGGGCCTCCGCCCTGGCCTCGTCTTCCTCATCGATGCGTATCTCCAGATACTTGCCTGCCCGGACGTCTTTAGCCGAGGAGAAGCCGAGGGAATGAAGGGCCCCCAGGACGGTCAAGCCCTGGGGGTCATTAACCGTGGGCTTGAGGGTTACATAGACTCGGGCCAGATACATGGAGAGAGAGTAGATTAGCTCTTACTCGGACCCACCCAATAAAGACTCGGGCGCGTTATCGAAGTGGGCCGAGATGAAGTTTCGCATCAACGGCTCATTCATCTGGAACAGGGGCAGGTAGTATTCCCACGCGCTCATGGTGATGGTCCCGGGAAGGTTGGCCCGGGGCGCCAGGATAAAGCCCGTTATCCCGCCGGGCTGGTTCTGAATAAACTCCGTCAACTGCTGCGCTATCTCGGGCGCAGCCGAAGTGCGATAGTGAATGACTATCCCACCGTGTTCGAGGTTGTGGACCAGTACCTCATCGGGAATAAACTGGGTATAGACCCCCCAGGGCATGGGGGCGTTGGCGTCACTCCAGTGGGGCCCAGAAACGGGGGGATCGCTCCTGTAGGTACTAACCCGCGCCCCTCTGGGCACGTGGGTCCGGCCATCGACATTACTGGCCGGGAAGAACAGCTCGCCCGGTACCGTCGTGGACGCCGCAGTGTCCCCCGGATTGGTCTGCGGCGGCAAGGTGTCCACGGGCTGGGTGCCCAGGGCAGGGGCGACCACTGTGATGATGAAGAACATAGCCACGCCGGCTATGATGAACCACTGATATTTCTGCCAGAAGGTCTTGGTGGGGGGAGGGGTTCCCTCTCCTCTTCGTCTAGACAATGCTTCCTCGCGTTTCTTTAACGTGCCATTTATGGAGATTCAGTATCCCATCATACGCTTTGGCCTGTCAACCTTAGATATGCCTCGGCGTAGCGCTCAGCGGTCTTCGCCACGATGTCGGTGGGAAGGGCCGGGGCTGGAGGTTCTTTGTTCCACCCTGAGGCCAGCAGCCAGTCCCTGACGAACTGTTTATCGAAGTTGGGTTGAGGCTGGCCCACCTGATATCTCTCCGCATCCCAGAAGCGGCTGGAGTCGGGGGTCAGCAGCTCGTCGATGAGAGTCACCTCTCCGTCTATGATGCCGAACTCCATCTTGGTATCGGCGATTATTATGCCCTTCTCAGCCGCCAGCCCTCTGGCGTATTCGTAGACCTGTATGCTCTTATCCCTGAGGTCTGCGGCCAGGTCGGCGCCCACCAACGACTGCATCTCCTGGAAGGTCATGTTCTCGTCGTGGCCCGTATCGGCCTTGGTGGTAGGGGTGAAGAGGGGCTCGGAGAACTCCTGGCACTCCTTCAGGCCCGGGGGCATGGGCATATCGCCCACGGTACCCGATCTCTTGTACTCGGACCAGGCCGACCCTGTGATGTATCCCCGAACGATGCACTCCACGTCTATCCGCCGGGCCTTCCTTACCACCATGGCCATCTGGGCTATGTCATCGCTGAGGCCTTTCACAGGCGGGCTATCGGCTATAGTCCCAAGGGCCGCTCTATCGCCTGCCATGGCTATGAAATGGTTAGGGATCAGGTGGACCGTCTTTTCGAACCAGAACACGGACAGCAGCGACAGTATCCTACCCTTGCCGGGAATTCCATTGGGAAGGACCATATCGAAGGCCGATATCCGGTCGGTGGAGACCATCAGCAGCTTATCTCCCATGTCATATGTGTCCCGGACCTTACCCCTGTGCAGCAGGCCGGGAAGGTCCGTCTTCAGGATAGTGGTCATCTACTCACTCCTCCGTTCAATCTTAGGCGCTGGAAGATCTCGTCCACGTGGCGCAGGTAGTAGCCGATGTCGAAGAGTGCGTCCAGCTCGTCCGTGGGAATCTGTTTTGTCACTCCCGGGTCCCCTCTCAAAAGCTCCCTGAAATCCGACCCCTCGTGCCATGCCTTGAGGGCGTGCTTCTGCACCATCTCGTACGCCTCGCTGCGGCCCAGGCCCTTCTCTATGAGGCTGGTGAGCACCCTCTGGGAGAACACCAGGCCACGGGTCATCTCCAGGTTTCTCTTCATATTATCCGGGTATACCGTCATGCCTTTGATCACACTGGTGAACAGGTCCAGGATGTAGTCCAGGGCCAGGCAGGAGTCGGGAATGATTATCCGTTCCACCGATGAGTGGCTGATGTCCCTCTCGTTCCACAGGGTCACATTCTCCAGGGCGGGTATCACGTGTCCCCGCAGCAGCCTTGCCAGGCCGCAGACCCGTTCGCAGGCCACGGGGTTCCGCTTGTGGGGCATGGCGGAGGAACCCGTCTGGCCCTCGCCAAAGGGCTCCTCCAGCTCCAGTATCTCGGTGCGCTGAAGCCCCCTGACCTCGGTGGCGAACTTCTCCAGCGAGGCGGCAACCAGGGCCAGGGTCATGACGAACTCGGCGTGGATGTCCCTCTGGATGATCTGGCTCGATATCCGGGCCGGCCTCAGGCCCAGCCTCTCGCAGACAAGCTCCTCGATACGGGGCGACACCAGGGCATAGGTGCCCACCGCCCCCGATATCTTGCCCACGGCGACGGTGGTGCGGAGCCTCCCAAGCCTCTCGGCGTTGCGGCGCATCTCATCGACCCACAGGGCCAGCTTGAGGCCGAAGGTGATGGGCTCGGCGTGGACCCCGTGGGTGCGGCCTATCATCACGGTATCCCTGTGCTCTATGGCCCGTCGCTCCAGGGCCTCCAGCAGCAGGTCTACATCCTTGATCAGAAGGTCGGTGGCCTCCGCCATCTGGAGGCTGAGGGCTGTGTCCCATATGTCAGAGGTGGTGAGGCCCAGATGGAGGTATCGGGACTCCTCCCCCAGGCTGGGGTAGACGGCCCTGAGGAAGGCCGTCATGTCGTGCTGGGTCTCCTTCATCGCCTCCTCGAAGACCGCCAGGTCGTAGCGGGCTCCGCGAATCTTCTCCGCCGCCTCTAATGGAATGACCCCTTCCTGGGCCCAGGCCTCGCAGACCGCGATCTCCACCTGGAGCCACTTATCGAACTTGGCCTCGTCGCTCCAGACCCGGTCCATCTCGGGCCTGGAATATCTTGGGATCATCAGCGTTTGCCCTCGGCCAACCCCTGCCGGTACTCTTCGTGGGCCTGGGCGATTTCAGGGTGCTTTAACCCCAGGATCTGGGCCGCCAGATAGGCCGCATTCTTGGCCCCGGCGGTCCCGATCGCAACTGTGGCCACGGGGATTCCTCCCGGCATCTGGACGATGGCCAGCAGGGCGTCTTCCCCTTTGAGGTCGGTGGTGGGCAGGGGCACCCCGATAACCGGCAATGTCGTCCAGCTTGCCAGGACCCCGGGCAGGTGGGCCGCTCCACCGGCCGCGGCAATGAGCACCTCCAGGCCCCGGTCCCGGGCCGTCTTTCCGTACTCCCGGGCCTTTTCCGGGGTACGGTGGGCCGAGATTACATTCACCTCGTATTCTATGCCCAGCCGCTCCAGGACTGCTGTAGTTTCCTTTACATAAGGTTCGTCAGACTTGCTCCCCATGATCACACCCACTAGCGGCATCACAACCCCCTAACCATGTCTAAGAATAGTCTCATCGGCCCCAGTTTGTTTCTAACATCGGTGTATTCCCGGTCTCCGCGGATCGTTTTGCACGCCATCCTCCAGGGCAACTGGTGGCGCTTGAGCCACTGGAAATAGAGAAATGGCGCCCAGTTGAAGATGGTCAGCATCGCCGCCGCGACCCTACGCTCCGGCATGATATCCCGGTCCACCACTCCCTGATAACCCCCTAGGTTGGAGGCCTCGGTGCCCAGTGCCCTTAGCAGCGCGGACGATGCGATTTTAGCGCTCTTGATAGCGTAGTAGATTCCGTCGCCGCTGAACGGGTCTATAAGGCCCGCGGCATCCCCTATCAGAAGGCCCTGGCCGCTCTGTATGCTCATGCCGGGCCGGCGCAGGGGCAACCTGTGGCCCTTGAGCTGGCGTACCCGGTAGTCACCCAGGCGCTGAGAATCGACGAACCGCTCATAGTACTTCTCGTAGGCTGGTGGTAAACTCGGCCACAAAATGTGATTAAGGAAAGAAGTGCCATTGGGTAGTTGGTTATGCACTACTAAGCTGTGCCGCTTTAACCATCTCTCTAACAAGATCGCCCCAAAATGAGCCCTCGACATGAAGAATATGATTATCGCTGTTATTCAATCTGCTTTGACAGTAGCCAGAATGGCAATTACTATCACCGCGTTCCAATTAAGGAATGTGTAAGCACCAAGAGCGAGGAGAAAACATTCAGAGCGTCGGAGAACACCTATATTAATTTCCAGTGCATCTTTGAGTGGCATGCCCTGAGGGTGTGCAGGATGGCACATCCACAGGGGAGTGAACTTCCTGTACGTAAGATAGTAACTGAGTGCGACGAGCATTACCGCCCCAAAAACATAGACGATGGCCACCAATTCGAGTCGGAACAACGTACCTTGGGCGAGGCTTTGTTGCGGGGGTTTGAATGCCGCAGCGAAGGTGAGTCCTATCACCATGAGTAAGCCTGCAAGTGTCAGTATTGTTACAATGACTCTTCGGTGCTCTTCCAGGCGCGTATGCTGATGAACAACAGCCTGTACTAAGGTCTCCCGGGGATTTAGACCTTGTTCGCTCATGAGCTTGATTCCTCACCCATGGTCGAGGACACTTACTTAACCTACAACTCGGGTTTCAACATGCCGCTTCGAAGAGTCGTGGGCAGCAGCAAGAAAAATCGTATTAGGCTCCATTCATAAGGAACGTTCTAAATCTACTTTGGCTATGTCTCTCCGGTAATGGCACCCCTGGAAGCGGACCCGGTCCACGTTTCGATAGGCCGAGGCCCGGGCCTGGGTTAGGTCTGCGCCCCGTCCCACCACGCTCAATATCCGGCCCCCGGCGGTGACAATCGCGTTGCCGTTACCCTCCGGCGGCTCCGCCAGGGACGTGCCGGCCTGAAAGACCAGCGCATCCTTTTCCAGGGACTCCAGCCCCGTGATGGGGAATCCATTGGAGTAGGGTCCCGGGTATCCTCCAGAGGCCATAACCACCGCCACGCAGGCCTCCTCGCCCCATCGTACATCGACCTCGGCCAGACGCCCCTGTTCGACGGCCACCATTATATCCACCAGGTCCGTTTCCAGTCGAGGGAGGATCACCTGGGTCTCGGGGTCCACTAAGCGAACGTTGAACTCCAGGACCTTGGGCCCTTGGGCGGTGATCATCAGGCCCCCGTACAGGACCCCTCGATAGGGAACCCCTTCCGCGGTCATGGCATGCACCACCGGGGCCATTATCTCTTCGCATATGCGCCGGG
>JACZVB010000065.1 GCA_022572865.1 Chloroflexota bacterium
AGGTTCGGGGGCATACCCTGGCCCAAAATGGTCGACCAATAGGAGTCCGCTCTTTAATAACGGCAATAGCATCCACCAATGGTTCGACAAGCTCACCACGAGCGGATGCTGTCACACCGCTAATGGTTCGACCCTTCGATAGACTCAGGACAGGCCCTTCGGCCTTCCTCAGGACAGGCAGCGTAGCCAAGCTCACCACGAGCGGATGGTGTCACACCGCTCACCCTGAGCCTGTCGAAGGGTGGGGGTGAGTCATCTCATTCGGAAGCGCAGGCCACAGGCGCTGGAGTAAGGAGTCCTTGAAGATGTGTCCAACGAATAGTAACATTGCCTTTAGCGATAGGATGGGACCGGTTCAGGAGGCGGGGTTATGCCCAATGTGGTGCTGGTGATCGACATGCTGCGGGGGTTTTGCGAAGAGGGCAACCCTCTGTATACAGGGGAGTCGGCCCGGCGCATCATACCTAATGTGCGGCGTCTGCTGGAGTCGGAGGTCAGGTTGGGATCAAAGGTCATATTCATTTGCGACAGCCACGAACCCGACGATCTGGAGTTCCAGATGTTCCCGCGCCACTGCGTCAAGGGGACCGGTGAGGCCGAGATCATTCCCGAGCTGGCCGGCGTCCCCGGCGATGTGGTGACCAAGCAGCGGTACAGCGGATTCTTCAACACAGACCTGGAGGAGCGGCTCAAGATGCTCGCCCCAGATAGGGTGATCGTGTGCGGGGTCTGTACCGATGTCTGCGTTATGCACACGGTGGCCGACGCCCGCAACCGGGACTACTCGGTGGAGGTGCCCGCTGACTGTGTCGCCACCTTCTCGGAAGAAGGCCATCGCTTTGCCCTGGACCACATCGAGCGGATCCTGGGGGCCAGGGTCGTCCAGCCTGAGGCCGCCGTCTAAGAACATCGAAAGAAGGAGTGCCGCCATTTCATCAGATAGCCGACGTTCCCCGGCAGCCCAGCCCACCAAGCTGAAGTTCAACATCCCGGAATGGGTCATCGCGGGGGAGACCACCGACGTCTACTTCCGCCGGGCGAAGGAGATACTGGACAAGGAGGGGTTGAGCCCCCTCTCCACGATAGAGTTCTTCACCAGCAGGGGTGGCCTGCTCTGCGGTATACAGGAAGCCCTTCAGCTCATAGAGCAGGTGGTCCCCGCTCAAGGCAGAGAGGTGTTTGCCCTGGAAGAGGGCGATGCCATCGAAGAGAAGGAGGTAGTCCTCAGAATCCATGGCCCCTATCCCGCATACGGGCTCTACGAGACTCCTCTCCTGGGAATCCTGTCCCATTGCACCGGGTGGGCCACTGCAGCCAGAGAGTGTGTGGAGGCCGCCGGTGAGATACCGGTCATAAGCTTCGGGGCCCGGCACGTGCATCCCATGGTATCGGGGCGTATGGAGTACGCCGCCATCCTGGGTGGGTGCCAGGGGTGCGCCTCCATAGACGGGGCCGGGATGTGGGGCCTGCCTCCCTCGGGCACCATCCCCCACGCACTGATCCTGGCGATGGGCGATACCGTCACGGCAGCCGAGGCCTTCGATAGACACATTCCTCCAGAGGTGCCCAGGTATGTGCTGGTTGACACCTTCAAGGACGAAGCCGAGGAGAGCCTGCGGGTGGCCAAAGCCCTGGGCGACAGGCTGGAGGGGGTCCGTCTGGATACCCCGCTCGAAAGGGGCCGGGTGACGGCGGACCTGGTTAAAGAGGTCAGGGCCCGCCTGGACCTGGAGGGCTTTCAGCGGGTCAAGATTGTGGTTAGCGGCGGCCTCGACCCGACGAGGATCAGATACTTCAGGGAGAAAGGCGCCCCGGTGGACAGCTTCGGGGTGGGCGGCTACATCGCCAATGCCAGGCCGATCAACTTCACCGCAGATATCCACGAAGTGGAGGGCCGGCCCATCGCCAAGCGGGGCAGGATCCCCGGCATCACAAACAATCCCCGCCTGAAGCGAGTCCTCTAGCAGGGTGCTGAAAAAGCCTTTTGACCATCCCCCTGTCCCCCTTCCTGACCAGGAAGGGGGAAGAAATTATATTTGAGGGATACCCTCAAACTCCCGGTCCCGGCTCGGCGTCGGGACACATCTCATATGCTATCAACCTGCTAGTGCCCCGCTATGTTTTGATCTGGCGGAACTCCAGGGCCAGGACCCGGGTGGTTTCATCGGTTATCTTGACTGCCTCGTCTATTCTCAGTCCCACCACCCACACGATGCGGCCGCCGGCGCAGACCAAAGGCGTCTGGTCCCTTAACCGCCGTGGCACCTTGCTGTCGACAAGGAAGTCCTGAAGCTTCTTGGTGCCCTTCATGCCCAGGGGCTGGAATCGGTCTCCGTCCCTTCGACCCCGAACGGTGAGGCGTCCTACAACGGCGTCCATGTCCAGGACTGCCCTCAGGCCACAGGCTGCGCTGTCGGCCTCCCCTTTCTCAACTATAGAGGCGGAGACCCTCCAGCCGGGCACTGTGGTGACGCCGGGGACCTGGAGTGTGTGTTCCGCCGACAGGGATGGGCCGGCGCCTTTGTCCTCCGCCCCGGTTATCAGGTAGTCGTCGTATTCGGTGGTGGCGGTGATCCCCCGGGAGAGGTGGATGGTCTTTCCCGTCGGCCCGGACAGCAGCCCTTCCAGCGACAGAATATGGGCCTGCTCGATGTCCACCAGGTCGCCCAGGATCACCTGTAAGGCCCGTCTCAGCAGATATCGCCTCGGCGCAGGATGCAGCGACAGCAGCTTCTCCCTGGACAACCGCAGGCCGGCGTCGACCTCCGTGACAAGGGTAGGCCATACCCTCTCGACCTCCGCCTCTATGAACGCCGAGTCCAGGGAGGCCGCGGCCCCGAGACGGCGGATGGCCTGGTCGATGTTGGGGTTGTACTCCCTTAGATAGGGAAGCAGCTCCAGGCGTATCCGGTTCCGCAGCCCGTCGGGAAGCTGGTTGGTGTAATCGGCCCTGGGGCTGAGGCCCAGGGCCCGGCAGTAGGCCTCGGTCTCCTCGCGGGTGACCTGGAGCAGGGGCCTGAACAATCTGAGAGGTTTACCCGATTGGGTCTTGATGTCGGTGACGGGTTTCATGCCTCGCAGGCCGGAGACGCCTGTCCCTCTGAGGATGTGCAGGAGCATGGTTTCCGTCTGGTCGTCTGCCGTGTGGGCCACCGCCACGCCTGAGGCCCCGGCCTCTTCCACGACTCCGGCCAGAAATTCGTACCTGGCCTCCCGGGCCTTCTCCTCCAGCGAGGAGCTGTGGCCCGGGGCCCGGAGGGCTACGTCCTCCCTGCCCGTAGTACAGGGGATTCCCAGCTGCTGGGCCGTGTCGGCTACGAAGGCAGCGTCCTCATCGGAGTCACGGCCCCTCAGGCAGTGGTTCAGGTGGCCGATATGGAGGGTCAGCCCCAGCTCACCGGCGAGATGATATAGCGCGTATAGGAGAGACAGGGAGTCCGGTCCCCCGGAAACCCCCACCACCAGCGGCCCTGGGCTATTGGCCAGACCGTTGGCCTCGATAAAGGCTCTGGCCCGGTCTTCAAGGCGCCCTTTCGGGTCCTTGCTCACCGCGGCACCCGTCTCCCGGCCAGGTGACAAGGCTAAGTGACCTCCTCCAGGTGGCAGCGGTCGTTAAGAGAGATCAGCACCGGCCCTCCCTTCTCAAAGCTAAGGACGCTGATAGCCGCCAGGTCATGGCGTATTCTCCTGAAGCTGGTCAGGTCAAGGGCCAGGGCCTTGCACAGTATGCTCTGGATGGCGAAGTTGTGGCTTACCACCACCACGTTGCCCTGGGGATGGCGGTCTCTGATCTCCTCCACCGCCGCCCAGGTCCTTTGCTGAAGCTCCCGAATCGACTCGCCCCCTGGCAACCGCAGGGAACCCACGTCCTTTATCCACTGGGCCAGGACCTCGGGATATCTCTCTCGCAGGTCGTCGCCCTTGAGGCCGTCCAGCTCTCCGATGTCCAGCTCACGCAGCCCGTCCATGGATATGATATCAAGGTCGTGGCCCCGGGCAATAGGCGCCGCGGTCTCCCTGGCCCGGGTCTGGGGACTGGAGTAGACGGCGTCTATGGAGTGTCTTTTAAGGCGCTCCCCTAACGCCTTAGCCTGGCGTATTCCCATGGTGTTGATAGGAGCGTCGCTGGCTCCCTGGAACCGGCCGTCCCGGTTCGCATCGGTCTCGCCGTGTCTGACCAGATATATCTTCACTCTTACCCCTGGGTTAGGATGAGCGGTCTTCCCCACACTTACATGCCGAAGTCATTACCTGTGCAAACCTAGAGCCTGGTCACCAGGACCTTCTCGATCTTCACTCCCTTCATCTCCGAAACCGTCAGCCTCTTTCCCCTGTGCTTAAAGCTCTCGCCCTGGTGGGGGATGTGGCCTAGAACATCCAGGACGAATCCGGCCACCGTCTCGAACTCTCCGTCGGGGATCCCCAGGCCCAGGGTCTCGTTGGCCTCGCCGACCTGCATTCCGCCATCCACCTGAAAAGTTCCCTCGCCCAGCTCCTCTACCTCTTCTTGAGGTTGATCCTCGTTAGCCGTCCGGCCCATGATCGCCTCAACCAGTTGCTGAGTGGTGACCATCCCCGAGATTCCACCGTACTCGTCCACTACCAAGGTCATCTGGATGCCCGATGATCGCATCTCGAAGAACAGGTCATCCAGGGGCTTGGTCTCCGGCACGAACCTGGCCGTACGCACCAGGTGAAGTAGATGGCTGTCGGACTGCACCCCTTTCTGGTACATGGCCTTGATGACGTCTCGGGTGTGGAGGATACCCACTACGTTGTCGATATCCTCCTTGTATACGGGGAACCTGGCCCATGGGGCGGCCTCGTACCTCTCCATGAAATCGGATAGGCGGGTGTCCTCGTTCATCCATACGATTTCGGTGCGAGGGATCATCACCTCTTTCACCAGCCTGTCCCCGAAGCCCAGGACCTTGTGAAGCATCTTGGCCTCTTCAGCATCTACGGCGCCCTCTTGGCGTCCAATGGATATGACGGAGCGCAGCATGTCCTCAGTCACCAGTTGACGGGACCCGATCTTGCCGCCGGTGAGATTCACTATCGCTCGACCGATAATCTGGAACAGGATGGACAAGGGGAAGAGAATCCACTCTACCAGGACGAAGGGCTTAAGGTAACGGAAAGCCAGCCACTCGGCATGCCTGCTGGCGAAGGTCTTGGGGATCATCTCGCTGAACAGGAGCAGCAGGAAGGTCATTCCCACCGTGGCCACCACGATACCGATCCCGTCGTCCAGCCAGGCTATAGCCAGAAAGGTGGCCACCGCCGCCGCGGCGGTGTTCACCAGGTTGTTGCCTAAAAGCACCGTGGACAGGGTTTTCTCCGGGTGCTCCATCCTGCGGGCCATCCTCTGGGCCCCGGGGCGTCCGATGTTGGCCAGGTGAAGGATTCTCAGTCGCTGCAGCGACATAAAGGCCGTCTCGGAGCTGGAGAAAAACGCGGACAGAATCAAAAACACCCCTATCAATCCAATGCTGGCGATGGTCGCCTCGGCGCTCATCTTGTATCTCCTTTGTGCAACGGCCCCGCGAGATTTTAGATAATGATGTCAGCCGGCTTAGCTGGCATCATGGGTTCAAGGGCCTCTGGCCTTTGGAATCATGGGATAACAGGCTCGGCTCTGTTGGTTCCAGGTGGGGAAAAATGAGGGAAAGGAAGCAGACGCCGGCGTTAGTGATGGGGAGTCAGCTAAATACACAAAGCCGGCGCAACCTGAGGGGAATTATTGCCCGTATGAGCAGAATGTTACCTTCTAACGGGGCCTTTCGACGTCCGGCCCGATGGCCCGGGCCCTTATTCAGCATAATAATATTATCATTCTAGAGGGCTCGATGTCAAAGAAAAACATGCCTGATCGACCCCTGGGGCTGCATTCCCTGCTTGTTCGGCGGGTTCTCACGGTGCTAGAATCAGACCAGGGTTAGCCCCGGCTAGCCCTTTTGGTATTGGGGATTCATGAGTTTATCAGGCCTTACTGAATACATAACAAGCCACCCGGAATTCCGGGAGCTCTCAAAGGTCTTCCAGGGCAGGCCCTCGGCCCCGGGGCAGCCGGCGCGCCGGAGATGGAGGGGCGTCCTCCTCGACTCGGCCAAGCCCTGCCTGATCGCCGCCCTGCACCGGTCTTTGCAGAGGCCGATGGTGATTGTCACCGCCCGTTCGGAATCGGCTAAACACCTACGCGAACAGCTCGAGTTCTGGGCTGCCGACCCGATGGACCTACACCTGTTCCCCGAGCCTGATGTGCGGCCATACGAACGCCAGTCCTGGGGGACCTCAGTAGCCCTGGACAGGCTGAGGGTTTTGGACATGCTGACCCGACACCAGGGCGGGGCGCCGGTCGTGGTCCTTAGCCTCTCGGCGCTGATGGTGAGGACCCCAACCAAGGCATATTTCTCCGAATCATCAAGAGTTATAAAGCCGGGGACAATGGTTGATCCGTCGGCTCTGCTGGAATGGATGGTAGACCTGGGGTATGAGGCCGATACGGCGGTGGAGGTGCCCAGGACCTTCAGCCGGCGGGGCGGCATCATAGACCTGTTCTCCCCCGCCGAGGAGTACCCGGTTAGACTGGAGTTCTTCGGGAACGAGGTGGAGAGCCTGCGCGCCTTCAATCCCAAAGACCAGCGGTCCATCGGGCCGGTGGATTCGACTTTCATAATTCCCGCCAGGGAGTCCTTGCTGGATGTGGCCCAAGACCTCGACGTGCCGGAGATCATGGATGAACTGGGCCTATCGGCCTGCTCGCCTGATGCGTCGGAGCGGATCGAGGAGGACCTGAATAGCTACATATTAGGCAGCCAGTTCGAGGGCCGGGAGTCCTACGCCCACCTCTTTTTGCACGGCACCTTCTTCGACTATATTCCTAAGGACACCCTGATGGTCCTGGACGACATGGTCTCTCTGAAGAGCGCCTATCAGGATATGGCAGACAGGGCAGAGCGGCTAAAGGACCAGCGGGTCGAAGAGGGAGAGCTGCCCAGAACGTTTCCCAAGCCTTACCCGGACTGGGAGGAGATTGCCGGCAGGTTAGATGGTTCCCAGGATAGCCTGTGCTTGGATGGTTGGGAGCGAGATGGGCAGGAATCACATCGCTTCTCGGGCTTCGTGCCTGCTCCCAACTTCGGTGGCCAT
>JACZVB010000066.1 GCA_022572865.1 Chloroflexota bacterium
ACTAGTTATGGCCCGGGCCCCGGTCAAAAGCGGCCGGGTCCCATCGGCCAATCAGTCTCTACTCGTAAGGTCACTAATCATCTCCCGTTCGCCCGGTGCGGGGCTACCCTGAGAGGCGTTCTACGCGCTCACCAGCTTCAATACTTTGCCGTGAGCAAAGCTCTAACCTCCCCTGTATCAACTTTCGCATGCGCCTGTCGATTACCAGTTCGCTGTCGGGCTAGAAACGGGCACTACTAGGCGGCAACCTACAGCCGCGCTCTCGGGGGAGTTCCACCCTCGACTCCGGTTTGAACCACGTGGAATTGGACGTATAGAGCTCACACAATAGCCAGGGGATTCCAAGGAGTACCGGAGGCGTGGGTCAGCGGCAACGGCGCGCCTACAAACAGGAATTCATAAACCCTATCCCGTGACAAACTTTCCAGGTCCAGGTTCTCCAGAAGATAGATGCCCAGATCTCTCAGAGCATGAACATGCAGGGAGCTTGGGTCAGGTCTATCTGTGTATTTGGCCTCTACCGATGGCTGATCGGCACCCAGCGCGCATATATCTTTCTCCCTGAGCCATGAGGCCAGCTTCCCATCGGGACCAGGAACCGCGGACTCCCAAAGCGACCTATCAGTGTGGAATACCTGGTACCAGCCTGTACGTATCAGCACGATGTCACCCTGTTTTATCTCCGTGCCTTGATGGGCGGCCGTGGCATCCAACTCCTTGCCTGTAACGATCTCTCCAGGCCCCATATGATCTGTGTTTCTGTAGGCAGGAACATCCAGCATCACGCCACGGCCAACCATGGAACTGACATTCTCTATGCCGCCCTTCACTACGCCGGACTGAAAAACCTGGTCCAAGGTATATCCGTTATAAAACTTACCTTCGGTCCACGAGTGACTCAAGCCATCGATGTGAGTACCCGAATGGGTATCCATGGTCACCACGTCTTCCAGGAAGCTAGCGCCTGGCCCAAGGGTGGCATGGGTTACCTTCCAGGTCTTATGAAAAGGGGGGTTTTGGGGACCGTTCCTCTCCAAAGGAACGGCCAGACTATAGACCTTGCCTTGCCGCACAAGCCGGACCGCATCGAGCACCACCTCAGGGGTGAGAAGGTTTAATGCGCCCAATTGGTCCTCCGGCCCCCATCTACCCCAGTTGTTCTCCACTTTTTGCACCATTAGACCCTCCTTTGATGCCAGATATCTGATTTTCTCTCTGTCTGTATCGTATATCTCCCACTAAGCCTCCTAAACGAGGTCCTTTAGTGGATTGGAGAATTCAGGATTTTTTCAATTAACTCGAAATCCTTCCCATTTTGGAGGCCCTATTCCCGCTAGCTTGATCAAAGCGTAACATGTCTTAAGAACAGAAATATAGAGAAAGGTGAGGGAGATGGTACAAGAGGTACAGCAGAGAGTGTTAGCCGCAGTAGATGAGAATGAGATGATCGATCTCGCCAAACGCTTGTGCGAGTTTCCTAGCTTCAAGACGGAAGAGACGGAGGTAGCCCGATTCCTCGCGGACTACCTGAGCCAGCGAGGCTACGATGTCCAACTCCAAGAAGTGGATCCCGGCCGTTTCCAGACAGTAGCAACCCTGAAGGGTACGGGAGGCGGCAAGTCCCTGATGTTCAACGGGCACATAGATATCGACCCCATAGCCGATGGGTGGAGACGGGACCCCTGGAAGCCCGTGGTGGAGGGCGACCGCCTCTACGGAGGGGGCATCCGAAATATGAAGTCAGGCGATGCTTCCATGATCCAGGCCGCCGAGGCCATCAGGAAGGCCGGGGTTCGTCTGAAAGGTGATCTGGTGATCGCCTGTGTGGTGGGTGAGCTTCAGGGTGGTGTCGGCACCACTTATCTATGCCAGCACGGGCCCCTGACAGACATGGCGGTGGTCGCTGAGCCCCACGGGGCCCACAACATAATGACCGTTCACGCCGGCGTAGTTGCGATGGCGGTACACACCAAGGGTAGGTCTAGACACACGAGTCGCAAGGGAGATCACATAGACGCTATCGAAAAGATGTACAAGGCTATTACTGCCATCAACAGTATCGAGTTGACATACACCAGGAGACCAGACCTGCCTGACCTGCCGCTGGTGAACGTGGGAGTGATAATAGGCGGCATGGGCCGGGACTACGACCTGAAGGGCCCTAACTTCAGCTCCGATTTCTGTACCGTATTGGTGGACATCCGCACCCTCCCTGGGATGAGCTCTGAGTCGGTGGTGGCAGACCTGAGACGTGCCCTCGATGGTATTAAAGCCGCGGACAAAGACTTCGACTATGAGATAGAGATGCCGCCGCCTCCATTTTTCAAGGTAAACAGGGTGGTGATGGAGCCCTTCGAGCTACCACAGGGGGAGTACATCATAGACGCTGTGCGACGCCAGTACCGCACCGTTACAGGAAAGGAACCAGAGAAGATCGGCGTTGTGCTGCCCAACTCTTACACCGGAAACGACACCTGCCACCTGTGGAAGGCGGGTGTTCCCTGTGTGCTCTTCGGACCCAGAGGAAAGTCTGAGTCCTCCGAGATACCCGATGAATTCACGCCTATAAGCGAGATGACCCTGGTAGCGAGGGTGCTGGCCCTGACGGCCCTGGATGTGTGCAACCTTCCAAATAACTAGGAGCCGTCGGGTATAGCAGTCTCATGGCTATTTGGATGACGCCCTAACCCCTGGTATGCCACCCACTTCCAGGTTTGGGCCGTGGTGTTCTAAACCAGCGAAACTAGAGTCAGGACTCCTGGAACTTGGTTATGAAGACCACTGGGTAATCAGCGAATTGTTTCAGTGGGAGCGGCCTGGTACCTCGTGCCCATCTCCTCTTCCCACTGAAGGACCTTAATGGTCTCCGCCCAGTTCCGATCGATGTCGGTGTATACAACGTCTTCCGGCGGGCTCAAGATGCCGGTCAGCCCCTTCTCTACAGGAAGCCCTGCGTCCCTCCAGGCCCGCATCCCGCCTTCTAGCACGGACACTTTTCGATAATCCAGGTCCCTTAGAGTAGCTCCAGCCAAAACCGAATTGATTCCATCGGAACAGGTGATTATTATGTCCGAATCCTTTAGAGGGGCCATTTCGTGAACCCTCAGTTCCAGCCAGCCCCGGGTCATCCACCGGGCCCCCGGCACGTGGCCGCTACTAAAATCTTGGCTGGTGTCGACGAATATCACATCTGGGGAGTGGGGGTCGTTTGTCAGGTCTTTCAGCTCTCGAGGCGATATTAATTCCACCTTTTCCAGGGCTCCACTGTAGCCGAAGGGCATCACCTCCGGGAAACCCTGTTCCAGGGTGTGGCCGGCGGCTGCCCAGGCGGAGGTCCCGCCATCAACCGCGAAGACGTCGGGAAAGCCCATCTGCCGGTGCCAAGAGGCTGTCACCGAAGCTCGAACCCGCCCATCGCAGCAGAACACGATGGTGGCATCTTTGAGGATCACAACATCATCGCCCAGAACCACGGCCTGGCCGCCGGGGAACCACTGGAATCCGGGGATGTGTCCCTGGACGAATTCGCCCCTGTTGCGTACGTCTATCAGGTAGACGTTCTGCTGATTAGCCCGTGCCATGAGCTCACGTAGCTCCTTTATGTCAAGATACTGCACACCGTCCTCCCGAGCTATGGTAGCGGCAAAGGCCTGGGCGGCGGCAAGCCCTTCCTGGGAAGGATCTGGCAGGCCTATGCGTTGTGAGCCCTTCTCCAATTCCAACCCCGCCATAAGCCATCCCATGGTGCCATTCCTGAGGGCGTATACACGCTTCCGGCCCATTCTCTGAAGGGCACTTGCACCTAAATAGGCCCGGGTCCAGCCGGCGCAGTGGAGGACAACTGTGGTTTCAGGATCACCGGCTATCTCCCTGATTCGAAGGGCCAGCTCTCCCTCAGGGACGCTGCGGCTCCCAGGAATGCACGATTTCTGATGCTCTTCTGGAGTACGGGTGTCGAGAATGACTATCTCCTCACCCCTTCCTAGACGGTCGTGGAGCTCCTTCGCATCCATCTCAGGCACTTTTTGCTCCACCCGAACCCTGGCCCCGAAGTCTCTCCGCTGCACGTAGGTGCCCCACTCGGTAGGTTGGCCCTCCGAGGCCCACCGGTTGATACCACCTTCCAGCACCGAGACGTTGTCGTAGCCCATTAGCTTGAGGGTGGCTGTGGCCAAGGAGGCGCGACGCTCATCATCGTCGTAGACAATGATAGGGGTTCCCCTGAAGGTCACGAGAGCCGGCATTCGGCGTTCCAGCTGGGGCCTGGGAACGGTGTGAGAATTGGGAATGTGGGCGTTGTAATACTCCCCTCGTTCTCTGACGTCCATCAACGCCATTGAGGCCTGCTGCTCAATCAGCTTCTTCAGTCCGGTAACCGAAATCTTTGGAGGCATAGGCTCATCCTCTCATCCAACAACGTTATTTTTATAGACACTCCTGCTCGCCGATCTCCTTAAGCATCCGAGTGTAGCCATTTTCAAACTGCAGAACAAGACGGATGTGATCTACCTTACGATTGCGCCTCCCGTCTCGTTACGTAATGTATGGTTAGGACAGGATTCAATCTCAGGCATCGGGTGTCGCATGTGGACATACAAGCAGTGTTCGTGTGCTGCAGTTGCTTGTGGCGTGGGAAATTAGTTACTCCCCAAAGGTGAAGCAGAATTCGTTTCCATCGGGGTCCTCCATGACCGTCCAACCGAAGTCCCCATGGTCAAAAGCCTGAATCTTCTTCGCTCCCAGTTCCACTCCCCGTGCTACTGCCGCATCCATGTCCTCCACGGCGATGTCCAGGTGCAATCGGGTCTTGGCCGTTTTCTTCTCCGGCACCTTCTGGAGATAGAGCCTAGGGCCATCATTCTGTTTCTTAAAATGGGTGTAGGTATCCTCCCGACCTCCTACCTCCAGGCCCAGAAGCTCCGTCCAGAACTTGATCGCCCGGCCCATATCGTTGACGTCTATCCCTATCTGACCGATCACGCCCACCGGCTGTGTACCTACCATATGCGGTCCTCCTTTACTTTAAGGTCTCTAAACCATAGGTTGCTTGAGAATCAACGCGCAGACCTAGCGCGTCCACCATCCACTGGCATAGCCCGCCCGGTTACAAAGGACTCCGACTCGTACAACAGCAATACTACGGCCTCTGCGACTTCCCGGGAATCCGCCATTCGCCCCACCGGAGATATTCAGTACTGGCCTTCACCTAGCCCTCCGGGTCTCGGGCCTAAAACCCTCCATCAACGAGCCATCGATAGAGCCAGGTTACATTGCAGTGACCCGAATGCCGAACTGGTAGTATTCGATGGCGGCCGTATTGACCAGTCCAACAATCCCACGATTGCTGGAGGCACAGGCCACAGTCCTTTCTTCGCTAACCAGCCCCTCAGGTTTGGTGCTGAGGTTTTGACACCCTGTATACTCAGAGAATTCAACTCAGGAGTCGCTGCAATAAGGGCCGAGACAACATCTCTCATCTCCCCCAGCAAGAGTTCGATGCGCTGGCTGATGCTGGTCCTGCTGTGGTTCCTCTATTTCTCCTTTGGGATGACTATTGGCTCCATCGCACCGCTGGTAAGTCCGATTCTAGCAGATTTGAACATGACGTCCGGCCAAATGGGGTTGGTCCATGGAAGCTGGCATCTCGTATATGTGTTCATTGCTCCACCTATGGGTGTGTTGGTAGACAGATTCGGCATTTACAAGTCTTTGGGTTTAGGTATATCTGTCATTTTACTGTCCCTTGTCGTAAGGGGCCTCGCAGTAGACTTCGTCACCCTCACCCTCGCAGTTGGGGCATTCGGATTTGGCGGACCGATAATCTCTGTCGGGGCGCCCAAGCTGGTATCCGTATGGTTCTCTGGTCGAGAACGCGGCCTCGCTATTGGAGTATATGCAACGGCCCCTGGGGCCGGAACGGCGTTTGCCCTCGCCACAGCAAACAGTGTAGTGGTGCCGCTGACCGGGTCATGGCGGGGGATATCATTGGTATACGGTGTGATGGTAGCGGTTGTAGCCGTAGCCTGGTGGGTACTAGCTCGGGACCCAGGTTCGATGCCCAAACAACTACATAGCCCAATGGCCCTGGAAGACACCTCTTCTCGCTCAGTTTTCACTTCCTTGTTTCGACTCAGGAATGTTCGATTGATCATGATTGTAGCGATGGGGTACTTCTTCGTGAGTTCGGGGCTGATGAGCTGGGTTCCGTCTCTGCTCGAAGAAAAGGGGATGACCTTAACTCAGGCGGGCTGGTGGACGGCTGCTGCGACTGCATTCAGCACCCTGGGCATTCTGGTCATACCAGGCCTGGTCAAGCGCGGTCACCGTGGGTATGCCGGCATGGGGCTTCTAATCATCGGCACTATTTCTGTTCTCGGGCTGGTTTACCTGAATGGTTCTCCATTGATCTTCAGCTTAATATCGTTAAACCTGTTCACACAGCCAATACTGCCACTGACGATGTTAATGTTGATGGAGACACCCGGGGTAGGTGCTGCCCGAATGGGAGTGGCCGCCGGTCTCTTCTTTTCCTCAGCAGAGGTTGGCGGATTTACCGGCCCCCTGATCATGGGGCTTTTGCGAGACGCAACGGACTCCCTCGGACCGGGGGTTCTAATGCTAGCCGCTATTTTTGCTGTCCTCATTCCTGTCATGCCATTCATAAGGGAGTCCCACCCTCAACGGCGTCTTCCTCAAAGCGATGCTTTTTAGCTTCTTTCCTATAAAATAGGCTGGCCGTCTAGCTAGCAGAAAAGCCGTAAAAGTATCCGATAGTCTGATCCAACGCCCTCGGGCGAGGCCAGGCCCCGGTCTCAGTCCAGGAGATCGAAGGCGCTGGCCTCGCGGGTAATTTACATGTTCCGTTCCAGCGCCGCGGTTTTCGTTGAGTTTGCCATACCGGAAAATGAAGGTGTGACAGTTGATGCTGACATAGTAGAATGCGCTCGAATATCGGCTGAAACGGGAGATTGTGCTCAAATCCTGTATTCAACAGGGATGGAGTCGAAACCGGCCTCAGCTACCAGTGGAACTGAGAGGATAAAAGGAGAGGTATATTGCCGTACCAAAATATCTTGTACGACAAGGACGACCATATTGCAACCATAACTATGAACCGGCCGGATAAAC
>JACZVB010000067.1 GCA_022572865.1 Chloroflexota bacterium
AACCGGGGCTGGTACGTGGCCATGACCACCCTCAACTTTGAACGGGAGGGGATAACGTATACGGCCAGGGCCCGCAAGCCCCTGGACCTGCTGATAGACTACGTTAGAGAGACCAGGCTAAACGGTACCCCCCTGGCCCGTGACCCGGCGGTCCAGCACAAGCTGGCGGAGATGGTCCTGGAGACGGAGGTGAGCCGGTTGCTGTCCTACCGGATAGCCTGGCTGGTGGACCAGGGCCAGGAACCCCAGCACGAGTCCTCCATCTGCAAGCTGTTCAGCAGCGAACTGCTGCTCCGGGTAGCCAGCGCTGGTATGCAGATACTGGGACTCTCGGGCCAGCTGGTGGAGGGGGACAAGTGGGCGCCCCTGAAGGGCAGGCTGCAGCGGATGTACCTGTGGAGCGTAAGCGAGCCGATAGGCGGCGGAACCTCGGAGATTCAACGAAACATCATCGCCACCCGGGGCCTGGGCCTGCCGAGGGCCGCATAGCAGGAAGCGGAGAGAATGGACTTCGAGTTTACACCAGAGGAGCTGGCCTTCAGGACGGAGCTGCAAGAGTTCCTCCAGAAGGAGCTGCCCCGTAAATGGCGGTACGGCCTCATCGAGACCGCGGAGGAGGACTGGGACCTGGAGCGTTCCATGAGCAGGAAGCTGGCCGAAAAGGGCTGGCTCACCCTGAGCTGGCCCGAGGAGTACGGGGGCCGCGCCGCATCTCCGCTTATGCAACTGGTCTTCAAGGAGGAGATGGCTTACCACCGTGCCCCGGGGCGGGACGTTTTCGGCATCGGAATGCTGGGCCCCACCCTGATGGTCCACGGCACCGATGAGCAGAAGAGACAATATCTCGGAGACATCGCAAGGGGGGAGATCAACTGGTGCCAGGGGTTCAGCGAGCCGGGCTCCGGCTCCGACCTGGCCTCCCTCCAGACCCGGGCTGTTGAGGACGGCGATGACTTCGTCATCACGGGCCAGAAGATATGGACCAGCGGCGCGCACCACGCCGACAGATTCTTCATGCTGGCCCGCACCGATCCCGATGCGCCCAAGCACCGGGGTATAACCTTCTTCATGGGCGACATGCGAGACCCGGGGATAGAGGTCCGGCCTATCGTCAGCGCAACGGGTCGCCACTCCTTCAACGAGGTCTTCTTCGACAGGGTGAGGGTGCCCAAGAAAGATGTGCTCGGCGAGGTGAACCGAGGCTGGTACGTGGCAATGACCCTCCTGGGGTTCGAGCGGTCCATCATCGAATATCCGGCTGCCGCTCGGCGCGGCCTTGAAGAGCTGACCGAATACGCAAAGGACACCCGCGCAAACGGGTCTTTCCTCATCGACGACCCTAGCATCAGGCACAAGCTGGCAGAGACGGCGGTGGAGATAGATGTGGCCCGGTTGCTGTGCTACCGTGTGGCGTGGCTTTCGGGCCAGGGGCAGGTGCCCGACTACGAGGGCTCCGTGGCGAAGCTGTACAGCACTGAGATGATGAAAAGGTTCAGCAGCCGGGCGATGGAGATAATGGGCCTCTACGGGCAGCTTGCACCGGACTCCAAATATCGCGCTCTGGAAGGCGGGGTGAGGCATACATACCTGGAGGCCATCGGCGTCAACATCGCCGGCGGGACATCGGAGATTCAGAGGAACATCATCGCTATTCGGGGTCTGGGCCTGCCAAGGGGAGCTTGATTTAATCAACAATAGGTAGCTTTAATTTCGATAACTGACCCTCTACAAGAGGGAAGGAGGAGATGACATGGATCTGGGTCTTAGCGAAGAACAGGAGATGTTGAGGAGAACGGCCCGAGAGCTTCTGGAGAAGGAGTGTCCCAAGGCGCTGGTCAGGGACATGGAGGAGGACGAAAAGGGGTACTCACCCGAGCTCTGGCAGAAGTTCGCCGAGCAGGGATTTCTGGGGCTTCCATTTTCGGAAGAGTACGGAGGTACGGGCTTCGGATTCCTGGACCTGATGGTGTTAGTAGAGGAGTTCGGTAGGGCCCTGGTCCCCGGGCCCTATTTCTACACCGTGGTACTGTCTGGCATGGCCATCAGCGAGTTCGGCACCGAGGAGCAGAAGAAGGAGTACCTGCCCAAGATCGCCGATGGACAGGCCATCATGACCTTCGCCCACACCGAGCCCAGCGGGCGCTGGGATGCCGGGGGCGTGAGCGTCACAGGCGTGGCCGACGGCGACGACTTCGTGCTCAACGGGGTAAAGCTCTTCGTACCCGATGCCCACGTATCCGATTATCTGCTGGTCACGGCTCGCACCAAGGAGTCTGACAACCCGGAGGACGGCATCACCGTGTTCCTGGTCGATGCCAAGACCTCGGGGATCAGCTACGAGGTGCTGAAGACCATCGCCTCGGACAAGCAGTGCGAGGTTGTCCTGGAGGACGTCCGGGTGCCCCGGAGCAACGTGCTGGGGGAGGTGGACAGGGGCTGGCCGGTAGTGGACCAGATGCTGCGACGAGGGGCGGTGGGCAAGTGCGCCGAGATGGTGGGGAACTCCCAGCAGGTGCTGGAGATGACTGTGGAGTACGCCAAGACCCGGGTGCAGTTCGGCAGGCCCATCGGCAGCTTCCAGGCAATACAGCACCACTGCGCGAACATGGCCACCGATGTGGACGGCTCCCGCTTCATCACCTACCAGGCGGCGTGGCGGCTATCGGAAGACATGCCCTGCGATAGGGAGGTCTCCATGGCCAAGGCCTGGGTCAGCGAGGCATGCCGGCGGGTCGCGGCCCTGGGGCACCAGGTCCACGGCGGAATAGGCTTTACCAAGGAGCACGACATGCAGCTCTTCTTCCGAAGGGCCAAGCAGGCTGAGCTCTTCTTTGGCGACGCAGACTACCACAAGGAGAAGGTGGCCCAGGCCATAGGGTTGTAGAGGGGCTGGAACCCTCACCCCCTGTATCCCCCTCTCCCTTGATAAGGGAGAGGGGGAAGAAATTCTATTTGGGGTCACCCCCAAACCCCCTTACCATCCCGATCGCATCGGGATGGAATCCTCTCGGAGAGGTTGCATTAAAGAGCAAGACATCTGCATCAGGGAGAAACGGGCCTACAGGCAAAGGAATAGGGGGCGGGCCGCTATTTTGGCCCGCCCCCGAGACTGTACCATTACCAAAGAGGTGGAGCAGGGGAAGCTTGAATGGACTGCATATTCTGCAAGATAGCCGGGGGGGAGGTCCCCAGCGACATCCTTCACCAGGACGATAGGGTCATCGTGATCCGGGACATCAACCCCCAGGCCCCGGTCCACCTGCTGATCATGCCCAGGGAGCACATAGCGTCGCTGCGGGACATCGACGATGCCAACGCCTCCCTCATGGGCCACATGGCCCTGGTGGCCAACCAGATGGCCGAGCGGGAGGGAGTCGCCGAGAAGGGCTACCGCCTGGCCATCAACTGCGGCGATGAGGGGGGGCAGACGGTAGGGCATCTCCACGCCCATCTGCTGGGGGGCCGGCAGCTCTCTGGGCGCCTCGGTTAGAATAATCCCGCCTTTTTGAGCGTGTATGTTTTCAGGGGCCGCCATCCTTCGACAGGCTCAGGACGAGCGGCCCTATAGGTCCAAAATACATTCGGATGGGCTACGATATCGAAAAGCTGAAACGTAAGATAAGCCACCTGCCCAGGGGACTGCTGGAGCACATCGACAGGGTGGTCGACATCTCCCTGGAGCTGGCCCAGCGATTTGACGTCGACCCGGAGAAGGCCCGGGTCTCGGCCCTACTTCACGATGTCGCCCGGGTCACCAAAGGCCCGGAGCTTCTGAAACTGGCGAGAGAATTCGGCTTGCCGGTTTCCCCCCTGGAGGAGAGGCTCCCGATTTTCATCCACGGGCACGTGGGCGCGGAGATGGCACGCCGTGACATGGCGGTTCGAGACGGGGAGATACTGGAGGCCATCAGGTGTCACACCATCGGGCGTGGGGGCATGGGCCCCGTGGCCCGGGTCCTCTATCTGGCCGATAAGCTGGACCCCTCCAAGGATGCCCGCTACCCTTTCAATCCCCAGGTCCGTGAGTTAGCCGAGAGAGACCTGAACGGGGCTATCCTGAGGTTCATCGACGGAGACATCGCCTCCAACCTCGACAGGGGCCGCCTCGTTCACCCTTCAACCATCGAGTTCAGAAACCAACTTCTGGCCGAGATGAAAGCGAGCTGTCCATAGGGAATCAGGCTTTATTCCGCCTTCTCGAAGCGCAGGGAGGCGGAGTTGAGACAGTAGCGCATTCCTGTGGGAGGTGGACCGTCGGGAAAGAGGTGGCCCAAATGGGCATCGCAGACAGCGCACGCCACCTCGGTTCTGGCCATTCCGTAGCTATGGTCCGTCTCTGTCCTGACTAGGCCGGCGTCAATGGGCTCCCAGAAGCTTGGCCAACCTGTGCCGGAGTCGTATTTAGTGCCCGAGGAGAAAAGGGCGGCATCACAGCAGATGCACCTGTAGATGCCGCTGTCTTTGGTATCCCAGGACTCGCCGCTGAAGGGCGGCTCCGTGCCTTTCTCCCGGGTCACGTGATATTGCTCCGGGGTCAGCCGTCTACCATATTCTTCGTCCTTCATACGTCCTCCAACCTCGATCCGTCCCTAGGCCAGCATGTCCAGATAGACCTCCCTCATGTTACCACTCCTCGCGACCGTTCATTAGTGACAGGTCTTTATTGACATTATAGAACGTATATTCTATTCTGCTCTTGTTCAATTACACCGAACAGGAGGTAGCCATGGCGGAGGAAACGATTACAGCCCAAGACCCGGCGGCTCAACCTGATGCCATCGAGCCCTCGATACCGGCGGATGAGCCGTCCACAGCCTCCCGGGATGAGAGCGCCGAGGCCGGAGGCCCAGAACCGGTCGAAGGGGCCCTGGACATACAGGCCCAGGGTCAGAAGGCCGAGCAGGATAGCGAGGGCCGCTCTCGGGACCTGGAGGCGGAGGTAAGCCGGCTTCACACGACCATCGAGGAGCAGGAGACCGAGCTGACGAATCTCCGGGAGCAGGTAGCCTCGGCCGCCAAACGATATCGCTCCGCCCTCCTGGCCAGCGCCCCCGAGGTGCCCGAGGAGCTGATTCAGGGCGAGACCGTCGCCGAGCTAGACCAGTCTCTGATTTCAGCTAAGCAGATAGTCGAAAAAATAACCAGTCAACTGGAGGCGCATGTCGCGGCAGAGCGGGTGCCCTCGGGCGCACCGCCCCGTAGAGGGGCCGATCTGAGCGCCCTTTCGCCCAGGGAGAAGATCCTGTACGCCCTACAGAGAGGATGAACGAACCCGATAGGATTGGGAAAGGAGAAAAGACATGGCACTTACATTAGCAGAGGCGGCCAAACTATCTAACGATGTTTTGCTGGCCGGGGTCATCGAGACCATCATCAACGAGAGCCCGGTGCTCCAGAATATGCCCTTCATCGAGATAGTGGGCAACAGTCTCACCTACAACAGAGAGAACACCGCCCCCACAGTATCTTTCTTCGACGTTGGGGACGCCTGGACGGAATCCACCCCGACTTTCACCCAGGTGACCGCCGCTTTGAAAATTCTGGGGGGAGATGCCGACGTGGACAACTACCTGTCATCCACCCGCAGCAACATCCAGGACCTGGAGGCGGCGGTAGTCCAGCTTAAGGCCAAGGCGGTGCAGGAAAAGTTCGACGACACATTCATCAACGGAGACACGGCCAGTGACCCCAAGGCCTTTGACGGCATCGACAAGCTAACGGTCTCGGGTCAGACGGTCAGCATGGGAACCAACGGCGGCACCCTGACTTTAGAGAAGCTGGACGCGTTGATAGACACAATCAAAGGGGGCAAGCCGGAGATGCTCATAATAAGCCGGCGTAGCCGGCGAAAGCTAAGCTCCCTCAGCCGGGCCACGGGCAGCGGGTTGCTGGAAACGGACCGGAACCAGTTCGGCCAGATGGTCCAGTTCTACGACGGCATACCCATTGGGATAAGCGACTGGATCTCTGATGCCCAGACGGTAGGCTCAAGCACCGATACCTCGACCATCTACGCCCTCCAGTTTGGAGAGGGTGGGATGGCCGGTCTCACGGGCCCCGGCGGGCTTCAGGTGGAGCGGATAGGCAGCCTGGAAACCAAAGACGCCACCCGTACCAGGGTGAAGTGGTACGTGTCCCTGGCCCTTTTCAGCACCCTCAAGCTGGCCACGCTTACGGGCGTTAGAGACTAGGCGAGGGGCAGTGTTAAATCGAATCTCCGGGTAGGTGAACAATGGCTAACGTACGATTAGACCAAAATGGTGTGCCCAAGGGCCCCTGTTACGATACCAGTATCCCCCAGGTACACCGCGACAGCATCACCGCGGTAGACTCCTCGGACCCGTCCGGCTCCTCGGGCGGGGTGGATGCCGCAGGGTACCAATACTGCAGGTTCGACATCGCCATCACTGGGTCCGGGCTCAGCAGCCTGGATGTCCAGGTGCTGTTCTGGAACTCCCGTCAGGATCTCTGGTTTGGAGGGGCTTCCAGGCAGTTCACCACAACGGGCCAGTACGCCCTGGCGGTACCCGACGTACGGGGAACGATCATCTTCCTGAAGGTGACTGCATTCTCCGGCACGTCCTTCAGCCTCAGCGCCGATTACACCCTGTCTTAAGGGCACGCCCATGTCCCGATACTCGGGACAGATCAAACAAAGGAGGTAGAGCATGACCCTCAGGCTAGCTGGAGAAGACTACAGTGTGATCGCGGGGCTGGACGGGTTGGGATGGCTCCGGGACATCAAGGCTACATCATCGGACCCGGCCCTAAAGGTCGACCAGAAGGGTTCGGGGAGCATCCTCGACCTGCTGGATAGCGGAAATACCGTCCCGTTCATCACGCGGTATCGAAAGGAACAGACCGGCAACCTGGACGAAGTACAACTCCGCGACATTCAGCAACGAGTTCGCTCTCAGCGGCAATTAGCCGAACGGGCTGAAACGGTTCTCAGGCTGATCGACTCACAAGGGAAACTCACACCGAAGTTGCGTGCGGAGATCCAACAGGCTGAAACGCTGAAGCGGCTCGATGACCTCTATCTCCCCTATCGCCCCAAACGGCAGTCCCGGGCAACGATTGCCAGAGAACGCGGACTTTCCCCACTGGCTGAAC
>JACZVB010000068.1 GCA_022572865.1 Chloroflexota bacterium
AGTAATCATCCTCGGTTCCATCGATATCGTACTGGGAGATGTAGACCGTTGACCTGGACAGACATCCTTCTGACCTCCCTCAAGGTCGGGGCCATGGTTGGGCTGATCACCGTGGTCGTGCTCCTGCTTACCTACCTGGAGCGAAAGATCCTGGGCCGCATTCAGATGAGAATGGGCCCCATGAGGACCGGCTTTCACGGTGTGCTCCAGCCCATCGCCGACGCCCTAAAGCTTGTCCTGAAAGAGGACGTGCTCCCATCGGTAAAGGACAGGGCCGTATTCTGGATAGCTCCCCTGGTGGTGTTCGTTCCAGCCCTGATCCTCTGGGTCACCATCCCTTTCACCGAAGATCTGGTGGTCCGGAACCTGGAGTTCGGGATCCTATACATAGTGGCCGTCTCGGTCTTCTCCATCGTGGGCATAATCATGGCGAGCTGGGGCTCCAACAACAAGTATGCCCTCCTGGGCGGGGCCCGGGCCGTGGCCCAGCTGATAAGCTATGAATTGCCCGTGATCCTGGTGATCCTGGCCGTGGTGATGGTGTCCGAGACCCTGGACATGAGGCTTATCGTCGAGGCCCAGAGCAGCTACCCGTTCATATACGTCCAGCCCCTGGGTTTCCTCATCTTCCTCATCGCAGGGCTGGCGGAGCTGGGCCGTACCCCATTCGACATTCCCACCGCCGAATCGGAGATAGTCGGGGGGCCCTTCGTCGAGTACAGCGGCATGCACTGGTCCATGTTCTTTCTGGCAGAGTACGCCAACACCTTCGCCATCGGCGCCCTGACGACAGTGCTTTTCCTGGGAGGATGGAGCGGGCCCCTTCTCCCCGGCCTCCTCTGGTTCTCCATCAAGACCCTTTCCGTGATATTTTTCATCTTCTGGCTGCGGGCCACTCTCCCACGGTTCAGGATAGACCAGCTCATGACCTTCTGCTGGAAATTCCTCATCCCCATCAGCTTCTTGAACATTCTGGTGACGGGATTTTACCTGTTCTATGGCTGGCCTAGCTGGTCCATGTTCCTTCTCTCCATGGCCATGATTTTCGGAGGCTATACAACCATCAGGATCACCCAGAAGAGGCGGGCCGCCAGTATCGCCGAGACCTTAAGACTGCGTAGGGAGAGGATTGCAGCATGATAGGAGTCATTAAGGGACTTGCCACCACCATAAAAACCATGCTCCGGTCCCCGGTCACGGTGCAGTATCCGGACAAGCACCTGCCCATGGCCGATCGGTTCATGGGCTTTCCAGGACTTCTGTGGGACGTCAAGATCGACGAGTCCAAGTGCGTCGGCTGCAAGGTATGTGCCCGCTACTGTCCCACCGACTGCATGTACGTTTCCATTAAGGACAACGAGAAGTACGCCGAGGGGAAGAGCCACCGCAAGAAGATGGTGGACGACTTCGTGCTGGACATCTCACGTTGCATAGTGTGCGGCATATGCGTTGAGGTGTGCAATTTCGACGCCATAGTCATGACCCAGATACACGAAATCGGGAATACCGGTCGCAGGGGCCTCTGGGCCGACATGGATACACTCCACGCCATGGGCAAGGAATACGAGGCAGAGCACGGCCCCGCCTATCCCGAAAGCCAGGCAGTGGGCGAGGAGGAAACGGCGCAGTGACCACAGTCCTCGTCTTTTTCTTCATCCTGGGAGGCATGGCCCTGTTGGGGTCCGTGGGTACGGTGGCCTCCAGAAACGTGGTCCACGCCGCACTCTCTCTGGTCCTGGCGCTGCTGGCCGTGGCCGGCCTATTTATCCTTCTCCTGGCAGAGTTCTTGGCCATAGTCCAGGTCCTGATCTATGGCGGCGCAATAACCATAATCCTCCTCTTTGCCCTGATGCTGACCCGGACCCGGGACGGGCCCATCAGGCTGGACAACGCCCAGCGGCGCTTCGCACTCATCGGGGCTGGGGCCGCCTTCGCCGTCCTGACGGTTGTAATCATGGTCAGCGACTGGCCCGCGCCCATCGATAACCCCGTGAGGCCTGGGTTTAGCCGCATTTCCGAGGTCCTGTTCCAGCAGTGGGCCATCCCCTTCGAGGCGGCGTCCCTGGTCCTCCTGGTCGCCCTGATAGGCGCCATCGTCATCTCTCGGCCCGAGAAGGGAGAACGAGATTGAGTTCATGTTCTAGTTCACGGTTACACGAAATCACAAGCGCGTGCATCGGCCCAACTGAATGAACGGTTTACATGACGATACTCCCACCCGTGGTTCGACACCGTTGAGAATAAGGACCGGAAAAGCTTAAGTGATCAACATCGAATACTACCTGGTGCTGAGCGCCGCCATCTTCTGCATAGGGGTCTATGGCGTCCTGGCCCGACGAAACGCCATTCTCATCCTCATGTCCATCGAGCTGATGCTTCAGGCGGTCAACATCAACCTCATCGCCTTCTCAACCTACCTGATTCCCAAGGGGGAACTGGAGGAGCATCTGGGCTTTATATTCGCCATTTTCGTCATCACCATAGCGGCGGCGGAGGTCGGCCTGGCCCTTGGGATCATTCTTCGCCTCTATCGAAACCGGGCCTCGGTGAACGTGGATGAAGTAAACCTTATGAAGTGGTGAAAAATGTCTCGTGCAACTTCGTAAGCGAATAAACAAGTGCAACGATTGCCCGCTCGTCCTGAGCTCGGCGAAGGGGGGGCGGGTTGCTTTGTGGGAAATACTGACCCTATGACCTCACCCCTACTATCCCAAGGGCCTTTGGGAATCGAGTGGGCCTGGCTCGCCCCCGCCGTCTGTATAGGCGCATTCTTGGCCATCAGCCTCTTCGGGCGCTACCTGCCGGGAAGAGGCTCTTTTTTGGCCATCGGGGCCATAGGGTTCGGGTTCCTTCTCTTCTGGTTCGTCCTCAGGGACCTGCTGGTCAACAGCCCCGGCGATTTTCGCCGTACCTGGTTCGCCGTGGGCGATGACACCTTCGTCCTGGGCATGACCATAGACCAGCTCGCCGTCCTGATGATGGGCGTAGTCACCTTCGTCTCGTTGGCGGTGCAGATCTATTCCCTGGGCTATATGAAGGGTGAATCCAGGAAGGGATGGTACTTTGCCGTCCATTCGCTCTTCGCTGCGGCCATGCTGGGACTGGTGCTCTCCAACAACCTGCTGCTCCTCTACATCAGCTGGGAACTGGTGGGGCTGTGCTCCTACCTGCTGATTGGGTTCTGGTACGAGCGACGCCCCGCAGCCGAGGCGGCAAAGAAGGCCTTCATTACCACCAGGATCGGCGACGTGGGACTCCTGATCGCCATACTGGTCCTCTTCAAACAGATGGAGCCTAACACCTTCGACATCCCCACCATCCTGGCCGCGGCCCAGGCCGGAGACCTGAGCAGCGGCATACTGAGCCTCACAGCTGTTCTCATCTTCATGGGCGCAATGGGGAAATCGGCCCAGGTCCCCTTCCACGTCTGGCTGCCCGATGCCATGGAGGGCCCTAGCCCCGTAAGCGCCCTGATCCACGCCGCCACCATGGTCGTGGCGGGGGTCTACCTAGTGGCCCGTATGCTTCCCCTCTTCGAGGCCGCGCCCGGCGCAATGGAGCTGGTGGTCATCGTCGGCCTCATCACCGCCATCGTCGGTGCGTCCATGGCCCTGGTCATGACCGACCTGAAGCGGATCCTGGCCTACTCCACCATAAGCCAGATCGGATTCATGATGCTGGCCCTGGGGGCGGGGGGGCTTTCCGCGGGCATGTTCCATCTGGTCACCCATGCCTTCTTCAAATCCCTCCTCTTCCTCGGGGCAGGTAGCATCCTGCACGCCGTAGGGCAGCGCCACGACATGGACATCAGGAAGCTGGGAGGCCTGTGGAGGAAGATGCCCCTGACCTCCGCCCTATTCATCCTGGCGGCCCTGGCCCTGGCCGGCCTGCCTCCCCTCAGCGGCTTCTGGAGCAAGGACGAGATCCTCCAGGCGGTATGGCAAGACCAGAACCCGGTGGTCCTGGTATTCACCCTGGGGGCCGCTCTTCTCAGCGCCCTGTACATGGCCCGGCTCTGCTTCATCGTCTTCTTCGGACCCCTAAAACCTGAGAACGCCGATGTACATGAGTCTCCTGCCATTTTTCTCATGCCCCTGGCGGCCCTGGGCGCCCTCACCCTCGTCATCGGGTTCACCGCCCCGGACTGGCTGGACAACGTCCTCCGCCTGCCTGATCCGTATACCGGGTTCACCAGTTTCCTGATAGGGGCGTCTGACCAGTTCCACCGCCACGTGGCCCTGGCCGCCACCGGCAGCCTCATAGCCCTGGCGGGAATAGGAACCGGGTGGGCCATCTATCACAGAAAGCTGGTGTCCTCGGAAGCCATCGCCCAGCGTCTGGCCCCGGTGCACCGGCTGCTGGTCAACAAATACTATCTCGATGATCTGTACCAGGCGGTAATCGACCGGGTAGTCCTGGTATTCAGCGACCTGGTGGCCCGGTTCGACCGTACCTTCATCAACGATGCGGGAGTCGATGGTTCTGGAAGGTTTGTCACCGTCGCCAGCCGCATTCTACGCCTTCACGAAACGGGCCAGATATCCAATTACATCCTGGCCATCGTCCTGGGTTCGGTGATATTCATCCTGGCCATCACCCTGTCCGCTTAATAACTTAAAGGAGCCGCACCTGGATAGCTACGTTCTTATCATTCTGCTCTTTCTGCCTGTCCTTGGCGGATTGATAGCCATTGGGCTTCCCGATCATCAACGGGAGCTGATGAAGCTGGCCATAGCCATCATCTCCGTCCTGACCCTGGGGCTCTCCATATACATCTTCGTGGCCTTCGATAACGACCTCCAGGGCTATCAGTTCCAGACCGACAGGTACGAATGGCTATCAGACCTGGGGGTAACATTCCACCTGGGAGTGGACGGCATCGCCACCCCCATGGTGCTGCTCACCGGCATAGTGATGGTGACGGCCATATTCATGTCCTGGAACCTGAGCTACAGGACCAAGGACTTCTTCGCCCTGCTCATGGTCCTGATCACAGGTGTCTACGGAGTATTCCTCTCCCTGGACCTGTTCTTCCTCTTCTTCTTCTACGAGCTGGCCGTAGTGCCCATGTACCTGCTAATCGGGGTGTGGGGCAGCACCAACAAAGAATACGGGGCCCTGAAACTGGTGCTTTATCTGGTGGCCAGCAGCGTCCTGGTCTGGGTTGGGATACTGGCTATCTTTATCGAAGGCGGGTTGGGCAGCTTCAACCTGCTGGATCTGAAGGAAGCGGAGTTCGGCTCCGGTTTCCAGCGGGCCGTGTTCCCCCTCCTGATGTTCGGCTTCGGGGTGCTGGCGGGCCTCTGGCCCTTCCACACCTGGTCACCCGATGGCCACGTAGCCGCGCCCACCTCGGTGAGCATGCTCCACGCAGGGGTGCTTATGAAGCTGGGGGCCTTCGGCATCATCCGCGTGGCCTTAGAGCTGCTGCCCCGGGGGGCCGAGGACTGGAAGCTGGTCCTGGTGGGCCTGGCGACGGTGAACGTAATCTACGGAGCCATAGCCGCTATGTCCCAGAAGGACCTGAAATATGTCATCGGCTACTCCAGCATCAGCCACATGGGTTATGTCCTGATGGGCATAGCTACCCTGGACCCCAGGGGGATGACCGGAGCGGTGTATCAGATGTTCTCCCACGGGATCATGACGGCCCTCTTCTTCGCACTGGTGGGGGTGGTCTACGACAGGACCCACACCCGGGACATCTCAATCCTGGAGGGGCTGTCGAAGAGGATGGGCATCACGGCCACCTTCTTCGCCGTCGCCGGCCTCACTTCGATGGGCCTGCCGGGCCTCAGCGGGTTCATCGCAGAGCTCCTGGTATTCGTGGGGCTCTTCAAGACCTATCCCGTGATAGGTGTCCTCGGCGTCATAGGCGCTGCCATAACCGCCGTTTACATCCTCAGGCTCCTGGCCAAAGTCTTCTTCGGCCCCTTGGACCCCCGCTGGGAGAAGCTGCCCGACTGCTCTCGCCTCGAGGGGGCGGCCATGCTCGGCCTGGTGGCGGTTCTGATATTCGGAGGCGTGTATCCCCAGCCCTTCACCAGCATGATTGACAGCGGCGTCGGGCCCATACTCCAGAGGATCTCCCTGCTGACATGAACATCGATTTCGCACTGCTGGTACCGGAGTTCCTCCTCGCAGGGCTGGTCTTTGTGATGTTCGGGGTAGACCTGTTTCTGCCCGCCGATAAGAAGGCCTACCTGCCCTATCTGGGGGTTGCCGGCCTCATGGCGGTCATCGGCTCCGTCTTCAGCGTGCTTGGGGACGAGGGCTCCCTCTACGGCGGCATATTCCTGGTGGACGAATACGCCCTCTTCTTCAAGGTGTTCTTTCCCATCGTAGGAATCGTGATGCTGCTGGCCTCCCGGGATTTCGTGACAAAACACCTGGAGAATCCCGGCGAGTTCTACGGCCTGGTGATGGTCTCTGTCCTGGCCATGATGCTCATGGCCTCGGCCGCAGAGCTCCTCACCGGATACATCGCCCTGGAGCTCCTGAGTTTCTGCCTCTACATAATGGCATCCTACGCCAAGCGGGAGGCCCGGTCCATCGAGGCGGGAATCAAGTACATATTGATCGGCGCATTCTCCAGCGCATTTCTCCTGTATGGCATAAGCCTCATTTACGGATCCGTTGGCACCACCACCTTCACCGGAATAGCCGAGGCCCTACAGGCGGGCGACGACCTTCGCACCGCCTTTCTGGCGGGGCTTATTTTCATCGTGGTGGGCTTCGGTTTCAAGGTGGTGGCGGTGCCTTTCCACATGTGGGCCCCCGACGTTTATGAGGGGGCCCCGGTCCCCGTTACAGCGTACCTTGCCGTAGCCTCCAAGGCAGCCAGCTTCGTCTTGATGCTGCGCCTCTTTGCGACCGCCTTCATGCCCGCCCTGGATGACTGGAAGATCATCATCGCAGCGATAGCGTCCCTGACCATGACCGTGGGTAACGTGGTGGCAATCTCCCAGAGCAACATAAAACGGCTTATGGCCTACTCCAGCATCGGGCACGCCGGGTTCATCATGGTGGGGATCGCCGCCCTCTCGGAGTCCGCCTCCAATGCCCTGATGCTCTACTTGGTGGGCTA
>JACZVB010000069.1 GCA_022572865.1 Chloroflexota bacterium
GACTCTCCGGTAGAACTCCTTTATGCCGTCGGCGGTCCCGGGCCTGACCAGGAACTCGACGTATGAGATGCCCACGGTCATGCCGCCAGACCCCTGGCCGGAGGCGTAGCACCGGAACTGATTGCCCCAGGGGCCGGTGACCTTCACCTGGCCGTCCTCAGCCTCCCACTGAAAGCTGGTTCCGGCCAGCCGGTCTTGCACGTCTCCCAGGCGCTGTATCAGCGCATCCAGGTCTGAAACGACGAGGCCAACGTGGCCATGAATCACCTGCGCCCCTCGAGTGGGCAGATGGAACTGCTGCTCCCCTATGTTGACCCACATATTCTCAGTCCCGACCATCAGGTACGGGTCCCGGGTCCCCCCGAGCCCCGAGATGTAGAACAGGGTAGCCATCCCCTGGTCCGGCACGGTCAGGTTTACGTGCTCCATCTCCACTACGTTCCCCACGTCCTCGCCCCCAGGCCCCTGTCGCCTATCCACCATTTCGACCCTCCTCCATGTTTCTCGACCGCCAAAACGGGCCGCCGGCGCGCCATCTCTTTTTTGAGTGGAAGCCCCTGGCCGCCCACCCGGCCAAGCGCCGAATCCTCTCCTCGCTCCCGGCAATGGCGCTATGGGACTTCGTCATAGTACTCCCGCAGGGCCCGTTTCGGGGCCTGGAAGTAGGGCTGCTGGCGCAGCGCCTCTTCATTTAGCTCCAGTCCCAGGCCCGGTGTATCGGGTATTGCGATGTATCCATTCTCCACCTTCATCGGATTAACGGAGATCGCATCGGACACCTCGGCGTAGTTCACGAAATACTCAGTTATGATGAAGTTGGGCAGGCATGCCGCCACCTGCACCGTCGCCGCGAGGCCAATGGAGGTGCTGTTGTAGTTGTGGGGGGAGACCGCCACGTAGTAGGGCTCGGCCATGGCCGCTATCTCCTTCAGTTCCAGTATCCCGCCACAGTTGCAAACATCGGGGTTGATTATGTCCGCCGCCCGCCTTTCGAAGACCTCTCGAAAGGCAGCCTTGGTGTACAGGGTCTCACCGGTAACCACAGGTATGTTGACCCGCTCCCTCACCTCCGCCAGGGCCGGGACATTTTCCGCCGGCACAGGCTCCTCGTACCAGAACGGCTTGAACTCCTCCATCATCTGTCCAACCCTGATGGCGTGGGACGGGGCCAGCCTGCGGTGTACCTCGATGAGCAGGTCCACTTCGTCACCCACGGCCTCCCGCACAGCCCCGACCCTGTCCACCGCCAGCTGCTCGTCCTTCCTGTCGATATACAGGCGCCAGGGCCCGGGGAAAGGGTCGAATTTCAGAGCGCTGAAGCCTCGCTTCACCACCGCCGTCGCCATCTCGGCGTATTGCTCGGGCGTATCTGCGCCGCCGTACCAGCCGTTGGCATACACCCTTATCCGCTGCCGGCATGCGCCTCCCAGAAGCTTGTAGACCGGGACACCCAGTTTCTTGCCCACGATGTCCCACAACGCCTGCTCGATCCCGCTCAGCGCGCAATACAGCTCCATGGAGCCCCGTCTGCCGGCGAAATCGTTGTACACCATCTGGGTGAAGTGCTTTATGTTGAACGGGTCCCGGCCGACGAGGTATCGCTTCATCTCGTGCACATGCCCCTCGATAGTCTTGTCGCGGTCCAGCTGGGTGTAGGCCTCTCCCCAGCCGTGGATACCCTCGTCCGTCTCCACTTTGACGAACAGCCAGTTCTTCCCTCCGATCATGCCGGCACGGTGTCCGCCCGAGTAAACCAGGTAGGTCTCGATGTCTGCTATCTTCATTCGCTCCCCTTATCCCTGGCCGTATCGTGCCGAATTACATACTGGACACAACCACATTCCTTACGTTATGTAGAGTCGATAATGCAGGCCAGGACGGCCGGCCCCGTGACCTTTGCCTAATCGATGACGGCGATGGCCTCAATCTCAATGAGGGCATTGGGGTCTAGCAGCCGGTTGCATACGGTAGTGGTGACCGCGGGCAGGCTCTCGCCGAAGTATTCGCGGCGAACCTCGGCTGCCCGGGCATAATCGGGCAGCGCTGCCTCATCGATATAATCCGTTACCTTGACCACATCGTCGAAGCTAGCGCCGCCGGCATCGAGGACAGCGGCTATGTTTTCATACGTCTGACGGGTCTGGGCCACCAAGTCGCCCACCGCCACCCTCCCCGTCTCGGGGTCGTTTCCCGTCATCCCCGACACAAAGAAGAGGTTCCCCTTTTTGACGCCCGGCATAAAGGTGAGACCCCGGCCCCGAGCCTTCTCCGCCAGCACCAGCTCCTTCCTGCCGCCTTTCACCGCCACCATGTTGATCTCTATGAGCCATTCTGGGGCAAACAGGGCGACGCATACTACTCCCGTGGAGGCGGGGAAGTCCTCGCCAAGGAACTCGCGGCGTAAATCGGCGGTGCTCCGGTAGTAGGGACGGGCCGCGGGGACGATATAGTCCCGGGTCATGATAACGTCGTCCATGGTGACGCCGCCATCAGACAGGATTTTCTCGAATTTCTCGTACAGGAACCGGGTCTGCTCCACCAGGGTCGGAGGACACCCGGCAGTCCAGTCCGAATCGAAGTACCAGGGCGCCTGGCCCGCGGTCCAGAGGATGTCGTTCTTCGAGACCCCGGGCCGGTTGGTCCCCCACTCGTAGAACTGTATCGCCTTATCGGGCTCGGGGGAAAGCCCGGATTGATGTAACGCTTCTCCCCGGGCCTCATGTCCAGGGTGAGGTCGCTGGAAATAAATGCCCCGAGATTCAGGTTGCCCTGCATGAAGAGGCCCGTTCCTGGAGCATAGTTCTTGCCGAAGTACTGCTCCCATAAGGGAGGCTCACCAGGGGGTGCCGGGTTGAAGAACGGCCCGTTATTGATGGCCGGCGCACCGGCGGCAGCCCTGAAGATGGTGCGGTTCACCAGATGCTCGGGCCTGGCGCCCGCGGCATCGATGAGGGCCTTGTGCTTCTCCATCATCACCAGGGTCTGCTCATCCAGGCTGCCCTGACAGACCATCTTGCCGGTGGCCGGGTCCTCCCGCTCCGCCGTCTGCCCCGAGATGAACAAAAGGCCATCCTTTTCGACGGCGAGGGAGTAGGGGAGTTTTGTGTAATCGAAGTATGGCCACCTCGATGGCTTGATGATCCGCTTACCAGGCATAGGTCCCTCCTTCAGTCGCCGTAATGCCCTCCATACACGAATCCGGCGAGGAAGTTAATTCTACTTCCTCTGGCAGAGTACCACCACTACAGCAGTTAACAGTCTATCTGATCCTGTATTCCGTAGGGCGAAGGCCACTATAGACACCGATGGGGCGGGGAGAAGCCACTGGACGAGGGCTAATCCCCATAGTATAATCCTGTTATTGTTAAGGGTTGCAGATGCTCATTCGAAGGCGAAGCAGCCCAGGTCTTAGTGAGACACCGCCAGTCGTAGCTTAGCAGTTAGTTCATCCCACGGATGGGGAGGGGGACATGGAGTATTTTCGAAGAAGTCACAGCATTGCCGGCCTGGGTTTCGCCGTTGTCGGGATTATCATCTACCTTAGCGCTGTCCTTGCCTCCGCCATCAGCGTTGAGGGTCAGAACCCCGGCGTCGTAGATGGCTACGTAATAGTCATGATTATAGGCGTCGTCCTCGCGGTCACGGGCCCTCTCACCTGCTGGGTCATCCTGCCCATCGTCAGGAACATAGGCCGGGAGGAGTGATTACAGCCTTTGGTGGAGATCATTCCTCCCCCCGCCTTCACTGCTAAAAGGACTGTCCAGGCCCTCCAGGTGGCCTCTCTAGTCCGGACCGCCGCCCCCTGTGCCCGCCGGCTGAAGAAGCGCCCACACTTCATCCCTAGGCCTTCCCCCGGGTGGGTAAGGCCACCTTGGCCTTACCCTGGTCCAAGACTCGCTCCCCCTTCTGGTTCTCAATCCACAGTTCGCACTCCACCATCCCCTGCCCTCCCTCCTCCGATTTGCTGCTGACCCGACCCTTACAGGTCAGAGTGTCCCCCCCGAAGACGAAGTTGGTGTAGCGGAAGGCCAGCCGCTTCAAGGTCGCGTCCGTCCCGGCCCAGTCCACCACCTGCTGGGCAAGAAACCCGCCCATCTCCTGGCCGTCCAGGAAGGACGCCCTCATACCCTTGCCCCTGGCGTAATCCCCATCGTGGTGGTATCTATGAAAGTCCCATGTGGCGGCCGCGTACATCACCATGCTCACGGAGGTTATCTCCTTCACCAGGGGCGGGAGCTCGTCTCCTACATTGACATCCTCGTAATAGAGCGCCTTTTCAGTCATAGCTCTCTCCTCGCTCCGGCTGTTGTCCTATCCTACAAATGGCTTCGAGCTCCGTTTGGGGGATACCCCCAGATTCAGTTCCCCCTCTTCCTTGCTAAGCATGTCCTGCCTGTCCTGAGTCCCGTCGAAGGGAGCTTGACGAAGGGAGAGATGGGGTCACAGGCCTGTCCTGGTCGTGTCCTACACCGGCCACCGGGGTTACTCTTTTTCCTGTTCCCGAAATATGAGGGTCTCGTGGTTTATGGCCAGCAGCTCTTTACGCTGATTGGTGTAGGTGATGTCATACTGGAGAAAATACAACAATCCGGTCTTGCCCCTTTTCTGAAGCACGTCAGTAACTTTCCAGTGGGCCGTGAGGATATCGTCGGGGCGAAAAGGCTGAAAGAACTCGTAGTCGTTGGCGGCCCTGACCTCCATGCCGACGGGCAGACTGAAGCGCCGCGCCGGGCCCCCGGTCTCATCCACATCCCCCACCAGGTAGTACATAGTCTCGCAGACCAAGGTGAGAGGAGCGATGATTCCTCCGTGGCGGGTGCCACGAGCGTACTCTTCGTCCAGATAGAGGGGGTTCATGTCCCCTATGGCCTGGGCGAAGTACCGGATGCCGGCACGGCCCACCTCCTCCGGTCCCGTGATCACCATCTCCTTACCGACCAGCTTCTTAAGCTCCGTCAACATTGAACTCTCCTGGGCCATGTTATCTCCTCCTCGATGGGTTAAAGGCAGCGTTCTTCTAGTCGTAGACCGCAGTGAAATCGATCTCTATGAGGTATTCGGGACGCAGAAGCCGGTTGATGATGACCCCGGTGGAGACGGGAAAGTCATCTCCGAAAAACTCCCGCCGCACGGCCACGGTGTCCCGATAATCCGGCAGGGCCCGGGGCACGATGTAGTCCACCGTCTTCACCACGTTCTTCATGGAGAGTCCCGCCTCGGCCAGTATAGTCTCCGCCTGCTGGTACACCTGCCGTGTCTGGCCTGCCAGGCCATCGGACGCCACGGTGCGGGATATCGGGTCGGCGCCTGTCAACCCCGACAGGCAGAGGACACCCCCCTTCCCGACTCCAGGCCGGAAGGTGACCTGGTCGTACCAGGACCAGCCCGGGTTGTAGGCCGACCTATCTCCCTCCCCCGTCACGGCAATGGCCGAGACCTCCAGCAGCGCCTCAGGCCCCAAAAGGCCCTCAACGATGATGCCGGTGGATGTCGGGAACCCTTCGCCGAAGAAGTCCTTGCGCACACGGGCCGTTTCCCGGTAATCTGCAAGCCCCGCAGGGGCTATATAGTCGATGGTACGGACTATGTCGGAGGGCGCTGCGCCGGCCTCTTGCAGCACAGACCCGATAGTGTCGTATATGGCCCGGGCCTGTGCCGCCACATCTCCCTTCCCGACGCCCTCGGGAGCAGAGGCGGTCATGAAAAGAACCCCTCCCTTTGCCACCGCACTCGGCGCCGGAATCCCGTACCCCGGAGGCCTCGAAGCCGGGAATGACCGCTTCGAGGAGGGGCCGCGTACCGCCACTACCTCTATCTCTATGAGGCATTCGTTTCTCAGGAGCCTGTTCGCCACGACGGTAGTGGTGGCCGGAAGCTCATGTCCAAAGAGTTCCCGACGCAGCTCCAGGGTTTCGGGGTAGGCCTCGACCGCCGAGGGGGTTATGTAGTCCACCTGATGGACTATGTCCCCGAACCCCGCTCCCGCGGATTCCAGCACCAGGCGAACCTTCTCCAGGGCCAGGCGGGTCTGGTCCGCCAGGTCGCCCCGGCATACCATCCGCCCAATTTCCGGATCGTATTCATCCGCCAGGTGGCCGGCCACCCAGACCAGGTCGCCGGTGGCGATGCCCATGGCATAGGTGTACCGCCGGTAGTCGGCGTATGGGAACGGGTCTGGATACAGGATGGTCCGGCTCGCCACGTAACCTCCTAAACAGGCCCTCGGCCCCGAGGCCAAGGGGGCCCGGTGTCTCAGCTTTCCAGGGGCATCCACTTTCCCTTCCAGGCGGGGCGCCAGTCAGCCCACCTTGGAAAATCCCTGGGCTGGACGCCCGTGTCGTAGATCTCGATGGCCAGAGGCCGTACCAGGTCTTTGCCTGGCACACTGTAGTACCGGGTGTTGTCCCCGTTCGGACAGACGGTGACCGCGGCCAGAAGATCGATCTCGGCGTAGAACTCGATGTAGTCCCCCTGCTTGGACTCGCTGAGGGCAGCCTGGATCTTACCGCTCCCAGGAACGGGCCGCATCTTCTGGAAGAGGTTGACGTTATCCCGGATGTTCTCCTCCCTCAAGCCGAAGGGCTCTACGGCCTGGGGAAAATTGAGGTGGCAGGAGTTGAGCCCCGGAATGCCGACACGCATCTCAGTCCACTCCGTAGCGCAGTGGGTCCCCAGCCAGTGGTGGTGAAACTCGCTGTCAGAAGGGTCCGTGACCACCGTGTCCTCGATGCAGGTGGCCAGTGGCCGCAGCCAGGGCACGTCGGACCAGAGGCGGGTGAAACCCCTCACGGCCCAACCCTCAATGGCCCATGTCCTGGAAAGGCTGTACATCTCCCTAGGATCGTGGACATTCCAGAAGCATACGTCGCCTATCTGGACCCCTTCTTCCTGTACCACCCTGAAGGACTGGCCCTTGTTCACCAGAAACCCCCGTCCTTCGAAGGGTGGTATAACGAACCTATCCAGCGGTTTATAGCGGGATTTCGATTCCCGCAGTTTATCGTAGAAGGCTCGGTCCAGTTGTGCAC
>JACZVB010000070.1 GCA_022572865.1 Chloroflexota bacterium
CACCGAAGCGAAGCACCAACGCCTGGTCTGTCTCATCCACGATGAAAAGGAACTGCGGGACTACGATTATCGCAATGATGATCAGGACTACTAAGGCTATTACGAGTTTAAGACCTCTAGGTCTAGGCATTTAACAGAGCTCCTGTATTCCAGAGTTGAGGCAACAGGCTATTGTGAGGCCCCTGCGGCCGCTGCTTGGTCCTGCTGGGATGTATCGCCAAGGGGCAATATGGGCAGCACGCTGCCGCCGGCGCCTTCGCTAAGTATGAACTCCTTGGTTGACGAGAGGACCTTCTCAATAGTCTCCAGGTAGAGACGCGTGCGGGTCACCAGGGGCGCCTGGCGGTACTCGGCCAGGACGGCCTCGAATTGGGCCGCTTCACCAAGGGCAGCGGCTACTCGACGCCTCTGCTCCGCCTCTGCGTCTAGAATGATCTTCTCGGCTTCACCCCTGGACTTGGGGACGATGTCGTTTCGGTAGGCCTCGGCCTGGTTGATGAGCCGCACCCTGTCCTCCTTGGCGGCCACCACGTCGTCGAAGGCGGCCTGGACCTGGCTGGGCGGGTCCACCGACTGGATCTGGACCCGGACTATCTGCAGGCCCGTTCCGTAGATGAGCATCAGCTCATCCAGGAGGATCTTTACCTTGTCCTCTACGGCGCTTCTCTCCTCGGTCAGGATATCGTCCAGGGTTCCCTCACCCACCACCTGACGGAGGGCCGTCTCGGCGGCGTCCCTGAGGGTTATCTGGTCCGGGGCGCCGCCCGGGTCGAAGACGTTGAAAATGAAGGCCGAGGCCCCCGTTTTTCTTGGCCTGACCAGGTATAATTGCTGCTCGTCTATTGTGGTGCCGACAGGGCCCGGGTTGATCCTGGCCTGGATGACCATTTTGACGTCCACCAGGTTCTCGTCTCCGGTTACCATCAGCGATTCCACGGGGAAGGGGGTGATGGTGGCGGGAGGCCCGGGGTCCACGATCCTGAACCCTACCTCCAAACGCCTTATCTCCTCCACCCTCACCTTATCGACCGTTGCAATGGGGCTCGGCCAGCGCCAGTGTAGGCCCGGAAGAGTCTGTTCATCCTCCTTGCCAAATACCCTGACTATGCCTATCTCCCCGGTGCTCACCTGATAGATGCCGGTAGCCAGCCAGATCACCACGATCAGGCCCACCACCAGGATTGCCAGGATGAACCCCAGGCCTCGGAAGCGCCTGCTCAGATTTCGGGCGGCGGGTCCGAAGGATTCGAGCATTCGATCGAAGTCGCTCCCGCCACCAGGTCGTCGGGCCATAATTAGTCTCCTAAGCTACCTTTATCTGCTAATCAATCTGTATTAGTCGAATTTCAGACGGTCAAAGTAATGCTAAGGTCTACCTTGGGCCTCCCCATCGTCATCGCTCAACACCTTGTACTCGCCCTCTGTGACCTTGTCGCCCTCGTTTAGGCTGGCGCCCCAGATCGCCTCCCGGTGCTCCCTCACTATCTGAGGGGGCGAAAGCCTGACGAAGATTATGGAGGCCAGGGCCAGGATGATGAAGTCATCGACCCGACCAACTAGTGGAACTCCGCTAAAGTCCCGAATTAGATCGAGGGGCCAGGCTAGGTAACTCAGGGACATCGGCATGGCCAGTTTGAGTAATAGAGGCACCCTGCCGTCCCAGAAGAGACGCCACACCAACCTGAAGTTCTTGACGCTGTCGAGAAGCCTGCGCATTTTTTAGAAATCCAATTATCTCATGCGGATTGAGAGATGACAAGCTGTTGGTTAGAACCCACCAGACATTATCCTCATTGATACCTCAACAGGCCCTGCGGCAGGCGTAGTGATGCCCGGCTCAGGAAGAGGTGATATATCTATTGTCGATCTCTCGTTGATGAAAAGAGACTCCACCGGCGCTACCCATAACCCTGGTATAGAACGCCATAACCCTGATATAGAACGGGTGCGAAGGCCTGAAGATAGGGGCCTGCGGCCCCGGGCCTCATCCACCGAGGTGCCGTCGTAAGAATGCCAGGGTGCGCCGCCAGGCGTCCTGGGCCTCTTCCTGCCGGTAGATGTCCGGCTTGGTATCGTTGAAGAAAGCGTGGGGGGCATTGGGATAGGACTTGACCTCACCCTCTTTGTTCGATCTCTTCATAGCGTCCCGCAGCCTGTCCGCGTGGTCAAGGGTGATCCATTCGTCCAGGCCGGCGTGGACGAAGAGCAGGGGGCATGACATCTGGGGCACCAGGTCTATGGGGTTCACGGGGTTGTTCTCTGTGGGCTGGTCGTTGACTATCAGGCCGTAGAAAGCGACGGCGGCCTTGATCTCTCTGTTCAGACAGGACATCAGCAGGGAATGTCCGCCGCCCATGCAAAAGCCGACGACGCCGATCCTGTCGCCCCGGGCGAAATCTGCACTGGCCAGATAGTCGACTCCCCCGTCGAGATAGCGCATGGCCGTATCGTGCCGGAGGCTCTCCATCAGCTTGGCAGCCTCATCGGCATCCAGGGTAACCTTGTTCCCGGCGAAGGAGTACATGTCAACCGCCAGGGCGGCGTACCCCTCTCTGGCAAACCTGTCGGTCAGGTCCTTGATATGGCCATCCAACCCCCACCACTCTTGAAGCACTATCAAGCCGGGATGGGGTCCCCCCGAGGAGGGCCGGGCCAGATATCCGGCAACACTTTCCCCATCTGAATCAAAACTTATCGTCGACGTCGATAGATCCTGGGCCATGATAGTCGCTCCTCCCACCCGATGGCGCTTCCTATCGAAATGCCTTTACTCATATAGCTGGAACCCCGAGATTTGTCAAGCCGGTGAGTTTGCCGGACATTTAATAAATCCTATAAAACAGGAAGTGCAGTCCCGAGTGTCGGGATTGCCGGGGGTTTGTCCCGAGTTCGGGACAAACCTAATTTACCCCCTTCCTGGCTAGGAAGGGGGACAGGGGGATGGTCGAAAGTGTTACTAAGCACTCTTACCCCAGCCTTCTTGACCGTCATTCTCCTGGCGGTGGCCTTATACAGTGCCTGCGGGCCCAACGAGGAAAATATCCAGGCCACAGTGGATGCCAAGGTGGGCGCTGCCCTGGCAACGGCCCTGGCGCAGCCCACGGCCACCCCTCAGCCTACCCCCTCTCCCCTCGCCCTGCCGCCTCAGCCTACTCCTCAACCGACCGCAACCCCTCAGCTGAACGCTACCCCTCAGCCTACGCCCACCCCCCAACCAACACCTACACCGATTACCCTTCCCTCGAGCCCTACGCCCCAACCGATTCCTACCCCTCAACCGATCCCTACCCCTCAACCGATCCCTACCCCTTTCTTGACTCCGACGCCTTTTTCCTTCTCGAGTGTCTGGCCTGTCGTGAGGGTGAAGTCTGGTAGTGGATTTGGACAGGGAGTGTTGATTTCGGACACAGAGGTCTTGACCGCCTACCACGTGGTCCGGGGTGTAAGCTCCGTGACGCTTATCCTTCCGGCGACGGTCATGGATGGAGAGCAGCAGGCCAGCGCATCTGTGAAGGGTTATGACTCGGACCTGGATATCGCCTTGCTCACCCTGACCCCCTTCCCCGACTCGATATAGATTACGCCACCCTGCCGTTCGCGGGGTCCGGCGGTTGTCCCCCCGGTGCTACTGCGGCAAACAACGGTGACCTGATTGTTATGGAGACGACGGGGGACGACTCTTCTTCCGTCGGGATATTCCGCGTATGGGGCAGACGGTCAATAGGTATAGGAATAAACAGCCCGAATTTCAAAACCGACATACCCGGGACCGAGGGCCTGAGTGGGAGCCCTCTGTACGGGGCGGAGGGCCGTACCCTGGTGGGCCTCGTGATTCAAAAGGACCTGGGCCTATCCAACATCACCCCACTCATAGCCGTAGATGGATGTCGCATAGTATTCAAGCTGGCGGCTTTGAGGGCCGGAGCAATGGAATAGGCAGCCCGGCACGCTGCGCCGGGGCGGCGGATGAGGCGGGCAAGGCTACTGGTTGATGGGGAGTCTCACCTTGAACAGTGTCAGGCCGTTGCCCGGGCCTATTGTCACCGGATCGATGGTCATCTGCTCGAAGAGGAAATGGTTTGACCGGGTGTGATCGCTCAGATAGACGGGCCGCTTTCCAAGGTTAGACCGGATCAGTCCCCTCAGTATCTCATCGAATTGCTCTCCCGGGTCCCGGGGCAGAAGGCCCGGGTACTGCTCCTCCAGGCTGTCGACGTACCAGTCGTACACCAACAGGTTTTGGGTGACCAGGAACACCCCGGGCCTGGCATCGGTGACGAACTGGGCGTACCAGAGGGAGAAGGTGTGGTCGTCTCGTTCTAGCAGCAGCAGCGCCTCGGGCTCTATGCTCCGCAGCACCTGCCCTGCGTACTCTATGGCCTCGGAGTCGTTGCTCAAGTCCTGGTCCGAGTAGTTGGCGATGACTGACCGGACGGGAACGAGGGCCACGATGAGAATGAGGGCCAGGGTCACGGTTGCCAGGAATGCCCTGGGGTAACTTGCCCCGCGAAGCTTCTGCCATATTCGCGGTATTGCTTCGGTCAGGGCCCAGAAGGAGCCCAGGCCCAGCCACAGAGCGAAGATCATGAAGCCGGGGATCAGGTACACGAAGGAGTCGGCGGTGTCGTAGGTGCCGGCGTATATGACGATGATGAGGACGTAAGAAAGGGTGAACACCCCAATCAGCAGCCGACGCCGCCACAGGTACCAGAGACCAGTCAGTCCCAGGGGCACACCCAGATAGTAGTACTGATCGATCAACAGGTCCCACCACTCCTTAAGCCTGTCGATCCAGAGCTCGGAGGAAGCGGCGAAGGCGAACTGCCGGTAGGGGGTGCCCGAGACGGTCCACCAGAATCCGGAGGCCTCGTTGGCCTGGCCCCAGTTCACGGGCGGGTCCTGGGCTGCGCTGATGGGTAAGTAGACGTAGATCAACAACCCGAACAACACGCTCACAAGGGCGGGCGGGACTGTAGCGAAGCTCTTTCTGCTCCACCTGGCCGCAATCAGCAGAAGGGCGGGGGGAGCGAGGAACGCCAGGGTGGCATGGTTTCCAAGCCCCAGGCCCAGGAGAAAGGCCGCTGCCAGCAGGTGCTTGTCCCCCAGGGTCCTCGCCGGAGGACCCGTCTGCTTTACGATTCTGCGGACCAGCAGGAAAGCGATGGCGGCGACGAAGAAGGCGTTGAGGGTGTAGACCTCTGTGATGGTGGCCTGGGACCAGAAGAGGGGCGTCGTCGCCAGAGACAGGGCCGCCAATACGGCGGACGCCACGGCCATCACCCCTCTTCCCTTTCCGGGCTCTCGTGCCGTGAGAGAGATGACGTCCATCACTGTGAGAAACCACAGGCCGACGGCGGCCGCACCGAAGAAGGCCGACATCAGGTTGGTGCGATACGCCAGTTCACCAAAGGGGAGAAAAGAGAAGAGCTTTCCGGTGAGGATGTAGGTGGGATAGCCTGGGGGATGGGCCACCCCAAGGGTGTATACCGCTGTGGCCAGCTCGCCGCTGTCGGCGCTGGAGTTCGCCCAGGTGATGCCGGCGGGGAGGCTGCTTACGTAGAGGCCAAGGGCCACTCCGAACAGGGCCAGGGCGAGGACGGGGGCCCGGTGGCGTAAGAGCGCTCTCCAGGCCCGGCTTTCGGGGCACGACTTCGACGGGCTATCTCCGGACTCGTCCTGTCCTGAGAGTGGATCAGATATCACGGCGTTCAGGCGGGGTCACAGCCTCGGATTCTTCTGAGGAAGTACAGTCCCGTGACGATGTTAACGCCGCCGCCTATAGTAGATGGCGCCACCTGCGACGCCCAACGCCGCCAGCACGCCCAGGACGATCCCGATGATGGCCCCGCCCGAGAGTCCGTCCGAAGGAGCTTCTACTGGAGGCGTGACGGTGGGAATCGGTGTAGGAGCCGGCGTTGGCGCGGGCGTCGGTGCAGGCGTCGGTGCAGGTGTCGGTGCAGGTGTGACCGGCGTTGGCGCGGGCGGGACCGGCGTTGGCTCCAGAGCCGGGACCACGACGGTCAAGTCGCCCAACTGTCTGCCGATCCGCACAGTGTAGTCCCCCGCCTCTAACTCGATGGTGTAGGTCACTGTTTCGGTAGCATTGGCGCCGATGATTGCGCTTGTGCTGGCGTGTACTTGGTCGTTTAACCACAGCACCGCGTTGTACTCGGCCACTTCGGCCGTCAGGTTAGTCACCTGTGCCTGTATCAGAATCTCCTGGCCTGCATCCGCCCGAGTGGGACTGATGCTCAGGTTATCCTCTCGGAACCTTACTGGGGGCACCTCGCTCGCCCCGGTGATTGCCCAGAGGGAGAATTCGGATGGCGCAACCATATAAAAGATCCGCTCCGCATCCTCGCTGACAAGCTTCCCAAGGAGTGGGACCCAACTGTTTTGCTCATCATCGAAGCGATTGAACTGGATAGACCACGGATGAATGTCGTTGGCCTCGAGCCAACTCTTTTCCACGAAGAACGTGATGTGGTTGGCGATCATGTCCTCCGGCTGGAAGCCCTCGGGAGTAAGGGTGAACAGGGAGTTCACCACCAACCCCTCCGGCAGCGCCGGTGTCCCAGCGGGTAATGTGTCGACGTCCACAACCGCGACGTGGGCGTCGGGGAACTGGTCAGTGAACCTGGTCAGGATATCCTCTATCGGGGCAGGTGAACCGGTGACCTGGTAACCCCCTTGACCACCCCTAGGAGCGTTATCTCGCGTGAGCACCTCATGGGGTATGTTCTGGGCCAGGTTTGCCAGCGCATCCGGATTCGCCGCAACTTCGTTATACACACTGGTGATCTCCGCGGCATCATTTGCTTTCGACGCCGCAGCTATTCCGATGTCGGTGGCGGTGTTCTGGGCTGTCTCATCCTGTGAGGTTGCCAGGGAAGTTATTATGTTGGTGGCGGCGTCCCTCTGGCCCGGGGTCCCTAAGGTCACTAGGTTCGAGACGCTGGGGTTGGCGGCGTCCCTCTGGCCCTGATCTGACGATG
>JACZVB010000071.1 GCA_022572865.1 Chloroflexota bacterium
CGGCTTATGGCCATAGGTGTATGTTGGACACGGTGCGGGCGGATTCTCTTAGACGGCGCACTCGCCCTCGCCCCGTTCCACCTTGAACAGCAGGGTCTTGCCCCAGTCCAGGTAGGTGCCGATGTTCTCCTTGTTGAGGGGGCCCGGGTCTTTGTACGCCAGGGCAAGGGCTTCGAAAGGCTCCTTCCCCACCCGGTCGACAAAGCTGTTGAACCGTTCCTGGGGTTCCCGCTCCGACTGGTATAAGTGGATGATATCCCGGACTACTTGTGGGATCCTTTTGGCGGGGACTTTGGTCTTGATCCGCTGGCCGAAGCGGGCGGCATCATCCGAGCCGTAGCTGCCACCGATAAACATTTCGTAGGAGGGTACCTGGTTCCTGTTTTCCCCCCTGGAGGCAGCGCCGTGGAATCCGATGTTGGCGATGTGATGGCGGGCACACCCGTTGGGGCAGCCGCTGATCTTTACGTGGAGGGACTTGACCAGCGGGTCCTCGATGGCCATCTCCCTCAAGGTCTGGCCCACGGCCTGTCCCAGGCCCATGGAGGAGGTTATGCCCAGCTTGCAGCTATCGGTGCCGGGGCAGGAGACTACGTCGGTGATCTCGTGGGCCCCCGGGTCGCCCAGGTCCACTTCCTTAAGCTCATCCCAGACTTTCCGGAGATACGCCTCCGGGACCCACCTAAGTACCAGGTTCTGCTCAGTGTTAGTCCGCAACCGACCACTGCCATATTGACGCGCTATGCGGGCCAGCACGGGGAACTGGGCGGCTTCGATGTCGCCCAGCGGCAGCTTCACCAGCACCGTGTTATATCCCTCTTGCTTCTGGGGGCGGACATTGGACTTGAGCCATCGCTGGTAGGTCGGGTCCCGGTGACCGTTGGGGGAGGCCTGCACCAGGGGTGGCGGATCGTCTTGCAGCTCCGGAGGGAGCTCCATCAGGGGAGAAGGGTCGAAGGACTGCCGGGCCCAGGGCTGTTTCAGCTCCTCTTCCACTTCCTCTTTGAAGGCATCGATGCCGATCCTATCGATGTAGAACTTGATGCGGGCCTTCGCCCGGTTTCTACGGAGTTCATCGGTGCGATTGAAGATGCGGACGACGGCCTCGCTTACTCGGAGATAGTCTTCGACGGGGACGAAATCGTACAGAGTGTAGGCAATTCGGGGCATGATGGAGGTGCCGCCACCGACGAGCATCTCAAAACCTCTCTGCTCAGCACCATCCTCGCCGGTCCTGACCTTTGGCTTGAAGGCAAGGTCGTGGATGACGGTGACGACGCAGTCGTCGGCGCAGCTGGAGAAGGCAACCTTGAGTTTTCGGGGAAGGGCCTGGGTCAAGGGATGACGCACATACCAGCGGGCAAAGGCCGCGAGGTACGGGCTTACGTAGAACGGCTCGTCGGGGGTGACCCCGGACAGGGGGCATCCGATGACGTTCCTCACGGTGTTACCGCACGCCTCTCGGGTGGACAGCCCCACCTCGCCCAGCATACGCATCATGTCCGGGGTGTCTTCCAATTTGACGAAGTGTAGCTGTATGTTCTCCCGGGTAGTGACGTGGCCCTTCTTGAGGGGTACATAGCGGTCCACAATGCGGCCCAGGGCATCCATCTGGTCGGCCGTCAAACTGCCCGATGGCATTTTGATGCGGACCATCTGGACGTCGGCCTGACGCTGGCCGTACACCCCCTGGACCAGCCTGTAGGCGGTAAACTTCAGGGGGTCTTCCCACTCCCCGTTGCGGAAGCGGGTGACCTCGGTCTCGAAATCGTCCACCTCTTCGGGTACATAGGGGATGATTCCCTTGGAGTAATCGAGTTCGGCTTTATCCCCTATTGACGGGTCTTTCTGAATGGTGGTCATGCCTGAGGGCCTCCTAGGTTTTTCGACAAAAAAACTGCGCTCCTCATGTGGGATGTTTCCCCGAGGAGCGCAGCGCTATACTTTCGCGGTTTTTCGCGCTGGCCCTATGGCCAGCAGGTACAAGAGCAAAGGTCAGATGGCATCCAAATATTCATACTCGGGACGAGTTTAACTCCGTATACGCTGATTGTCAATTTTTTGCACTTCTCGAACAGGGACTTTTAATTGTCCAGTGGTGTAGGACTGCGCTCTCCAGCCTCAATGGAGCGAGGAGGTCATCTTTAGGCAGCCTCAGCGGGGATGGGGGCCGGGGTGGCCGGCTGCTTGATGGCCTTATGGAAATAGGCCACCACTGCGCCTGCTATTAGGATCCCCACAACCATCAGGCAGGCAAACCGGAACCCGTCCAGGTAGAACCCTTGGGCCTCGGTTTCGGACAGGGTGCTGATGAACTCCGGCAGGAACATGGACAGTGCGGTAGCCGAGACCGTCGCCCCCAGGGCGTGGCCCAGCTCTCGGGTGGTCTCTAGCATCCCGGATGCGACACCCCGGTGCTCCAGGGGGAGAGAGCTCATGACCGTGGCGTTGTTTATCGGGTTGAAGATGGAGGTGCCCGCGGTTATGGGGAGCATGATGAGGGGAACGGTCCAGGCCGGTATGTGGGCCACGGTGAGTCCAAGGATTAGGAATCCCATAGCGATGACCACCATAGCCCCGGGCCGGAACAGCCTGGAACCGTGCTTATCGTAGAGCGACCCCCCTATCAAGGGGAGGAAAATCCCCATGGACTGGTTGGGCACCAGCACCAGCATAACGAAGAGGGGCGTGAGACCGAACCCTTCTTCCATCACGATGGGGACCAGGGTGAACGCGGCCAGCATGGAGAAGTGGAAGGCCGTGTTGGAGACCAGGGAAAGCGAGAAGTATTTGTTGCGGAAGTGGCGCAGGTCCACCACCGGATTCTTGACCCGGCGCTCCACCAGTATGAAGAGGGCCACCAGGAACAGGAAAAGGATCTGCATAGGCACGTGATAGCTGATGGCCTCAGAGGTGGTGAAGGACTCGTCCCCTCCGTGGAGGTGATTGGTGGACAGCACCAGCGTAACTGCCGCGGCGACCAGCAGAATCCCTCCAAGGTAATCGATGTGGCCTGAGGGCCTGTCCGCCTCTAGCTTTTCGTGACGCATCATCCGATAGGCAGTGAACGTGGCGATTAATCCTATTGGCAGGAAGGAGAGGAAGGCAATTCGCCAGGTGGCGAACTCCAGGGATAGGCCAAAGGTGGCCAGGCCACTCAAGGTACCGATGCGCGACCCTATGATGGGGATGGAGAAGGCTCTTCCTCGCTCCCCTACAGGGAAGGCGGACACGAGGATGGCATTGGCATTTCCGATTATCAACGCCGCGCCCAGGCCGGATAGGGCCCTGAAAGCCACTACCTCCAGCAGGTTCTGAGAGATTACGATCAGCCCTGCCCCCAGGGTGGAGCCTAGGATTCCGACGAAGAAGACCCTGGCGTGGCCGTACCGGTCTCCAATTCGGGCCCCCAGCATCGCCCCGCTCCCAATGGCCAGCAGATAGGCGATTACGATCCAGGCGGCTACGTCGATATCGACGTTGAACTCATCGGCAAGGGTGGGCAGGGATAGGGCCACCGGCAGGCTGGACATCTGGACCAGCATGCTCCCCGTCGCCAGGGCCAGCAGCACCCGGCGTCGCTCGGGGGTCACGAACAGTGGAGCAATGGATTGGGGAAGTCTCATCGATGGGTATTCAACTCAGTATGATGATGGCCTCATTAAGGAGAAACGCCGGTAGTGGCCGTCGGTTATGACTATAGCATGACGCCAGGTCACGGTGAAGAGCATTCTTAGTGATTTCGGGTCACCGGGGATTAAGCCCCGGCTGGAAATTGCGGCCAACGACGTGCTACCCGCCGTCGATTAAATGCCGGGCCAGGCATGAGGGATATCTAACCGATGGTGCTGGTTTACGCAGCGTTCACAACCGACTCCAAGGCAACTATTTCACGTCATTCCGAGTCCTGCCCCTTTGGGAAGGGCGAGGAATCTGGAGTGAGGCTCTTCCATTCTCTCTATAGGAATTGCCCCACCGCCCCAGATTCTTCGGTCGCTGCGCTCCCACAGAATGACAGACTAACTGGCCTCCCGATACCCGGGACAGGTAGCGTGGGCCCGGCGGACTAGCACCTAAGGCTATCTAGACCACCTGGTTTAGAAGCTCATCTTCGCCCCGGCAGAGCCGGCCTATGTTCTCCAAGAGGATGTCGATGACGTTTTCCTCATAGATCTGGGTCTCGCCGCCGGTGTGGGGCGTAACGACCACGTTCTCCATGTCCCAAAAGGGACTGTCCTCCGGGAGGGGCTCGTCCCCGAAAACGTCGAGCCCCGCCCCGGCAATCGTGCCGCTGCGCAGGGCCTCCAGCAGAGCGGGCTCCTTCACGCAGGCGCCCCGGGACACGTTTATCAGATAGGCAGACCGTTTCATCTGAGAGAATTCGGGACCGTCGATGAGGCCCCGTGTCTCGTCGTTTAGAGCGCAGGTGAGAACGACGTAGTCGGACTGCTGCAGCACCTTGTGGGTCTGGTCAGGTGTGAAGACCTGGTCGGCCGGGCCCTGGGCCGTAGCCGGGTTTCGCTTCGTCGCCAGCACCTTCATGTCGAAGGCCTTGGCTATCTTCGCCACCCTGGACCCTATGCCCCCCATACCGAGGATCCCCAGGGTCTTGCCTGCCAGCTCGTCCTCCCGTTTCGTAGGATCGGAGATCATGCCCCGCCAGACGTGCTTGCTCTGGTTGTATCGACCAGAATGAAGGTGTCGGGAAAGGGCCAGGATCAGGGCAAAGACGTGCTCGCTAACCGCATTCCGGTTCACCCCGCTTGCGTTGGCAAGCCTGATGCCCCGGGCCTTCAACTCCTCGATAGGGAACTGGTCATATCCCGCGCCGATGGACTGGACATATCGTAGCCGGGAGGCCGATGCCAGAAGCTCATTGGTCCACAATCCGGAGATGACCAGGACATCCGCCTCACCTACCCGTGCCATCAGGTCTTCCGGTGTCCATGCCTGGAAGGATTTTACGCCCGATTGACGCCTCCCTAAGGTCTCGTCCATATGATATGCAATGTGGGCGAAGCAGATGTTCAGGGCCTCTTTCGACGGGAAAGGTGACGGATTTGCCATGCTTTTCACTCCACTCCTGTGGTCAGGTCATCCAGGCCACTATCGATTCGGTAACGGTGGTTCCGGTCAGCCCAAAGATATCCGTGGGCCCGCCCCATGTCAATCATCTCTTCGATTGTGAGGGTTGACTGGTTTCTACCCTACGTTGACGCCGTCAGTGTACTGCGGGGTAGAGAAGGAACCCAAGCCCGGGTCAGGCGTCTACCGGACGAGTCGGCAGGCTTGACAGGAAAAAGGCCCGGATGTAGGGTGCCGGCATGGTAGGGAGGGCCTTAGAACCCGGAGGAAACACAGTTGGCTGATTCGACCAGGCTTGACGGACAGGTGGCCATAGTGACCGGGGCGGCCCGGGGCATAGGCCGCGGTATCGCCCAGGTGCTCGCCGAAGCCGGGGCCACCGTCGTTATCGGCGACCTTCTGGATGCAGGGGGTACGGTGGAGGAGATTCGGGCCGGTGGGGGACAGGCGGTTTCGATGGTGATGGACACCAGCAAGCCCGGAGATGCTCGGGCCCTGGTTGACCTGGCCCTCTCGGAGTTCGGACAGCTGGACATCCTGGTGAACAACGCCGGGATAGACGCCCCCGATGGGAATGTTTGGGACCTGCCCGATGAAGAGTGGCAAAGGGTGATAGACGTCAACCTGAGCGGCGTCTTTTACTGCTCCAGGGCGGCCCTGCAGCCGATGCTGGAGGCGGGAAAGGGCTGTATCGTCAACATAAGCTCCCAGTCGGCCCGCCTGGGGACAAAGGGGATGTCGCCGGCCTATAACGCAAGCAAGGCCGGTGTACTGGGCCTGACCATGGCTTTTTCGGCCCAGGTGGCGGACAGGGGTATACGGGTGAACGCGATCATGCCGGGCCTGGTGGAGTCGAGGGACTTCGGCTGGCCCAAGGATAAACTGGAGGCCAGGACTAAGGAGTACCCCCTGGGGCTCGGGACACCCAGGGACGTGGGAGAAGCGGTCCGTTATCTGGTCAGTCCCGCGGCCCGGTGGATTTCGGCAACCCACCTCCACATAGCGGGCGGGTATCAGAAAGGGTCTTCCTGGTTTTAGAAAAGGGCCATCCGGGCATGCTTCGGGCCTGCTACTTCACCTTGCGGGCCAGTAAGATGCAGGTGGGCACCCCTTTGGAGTCTATGTAGTACATAACGCCGCCAGGTCTGTCTCCTTCTTTTGGCACCAGCTCCATGCCGGCAGCCCCCAGTGTGCCCAGCAGGGCCTCGGGCTCGTAGAGCTGGAAAGAGCGGTCGAGATCGTAAATCTTATCGTAAACGGTTGTAACCCCGGTCCCGTTCTTGAAAGTCAGCTGTAGCACTCCCCTGGCCTTCAGAACCCTGGCAAATTCAGGTAGGGTGACAGTATTCACCGCCTCGGGTGGGATGTGCTGTATCACCGTGGTGCAGATGATGAAATCGAAATAGGCTTCTGGGAAGTCCAGGGGCTGACTGATATCAGCGAGGGACAACCTTCCATTAAGCTCCGGGTTACGCTCCTCCGCTACCTTAAGGTTCTCCTCCACGGCATCGATGCCAAGCATATCGTAGCCGCCGTGCAGGAAGCGAAGAATCTCCTTGACCGCAGGCCCGCAACCCGCATCCAGGCCACGGGCGCCGGGAGGGACCATCTCCAGGAGGCGGGCCCCGACCTTTTCCAGGTCAAGCAGGTCTGCGTGGGAATCCCACCACTCAGCATACTCTCGGGCATGGCGTCTGTAGAATTCGTAGGAATAGTCCTGGCTTTGGGTCATGGCATTCCGCTCTCCGAGAACGACCTGGAAGCAACTGAAGGGAGCCTGCTACGAGGGGCTCTTCGGGTCGGGCCCATGTTAGCACAGTAAAGAGTGACGATGGTCGGCTGTGACGCCTC
>JACZVB010000072.1 GCA_022572865.1 Chloroflexota bacterium
GAGGCCTTTTGGCGCTCTCCCATGCGGGCAACGCTGTCCGAGCTACGGCAGCTATCCGAGATTGTCAGGATAGTCCATGCCGATGTGCCCGGCATCCTCCAGCCGCCTATACTCCTGTTCGGTAGTCCCCAGAAGCTCCTTATAGGCCCACTCGTTATGTTCTCCCAGCATGGGAGATGGAAAACGGATGCGGTTGGGGGTCTCGGCCATCTTCCACATCATGCCGGGATACAGGTGAGTGCCGGTGGCGGGCTGGGTAAGCTCCTCGAAATAGCCCCGAGAGCGCATCTGTGAGTCCGCGAAGAGCTCCCCCTGGTCATAAACCGGGGCCGCCGGAACCCCGTTTGCCTGCAACAGGTGCATGAGCTGAATATGGTCCCGATCCCGCGTCCACTCCGCCAGGTGGCTGTCTATCTCGTCCTGGAGCCGGTATCTGCCCAGCACCGTGGCCAGGGCCGGGGCCCGGGTCCATTCCGGATCGTCCATGACCTGGCGCAGGCCTTCCCACTCCTCGTCAGTCCCTATCGATATGACCAGCCAGTTGTCCAGACCCTTGCAAGGATAACATCCCTGGGGCGCACGGGACGGGTGGCCGTTGCCCAGGGGCCCCTGGACCCGCCGATTCATGACGTAGTCCATTATCGCCTCTCCGACATAGGAGACCGTCGCCTCCGCCGTTGGGACCTCTATCAGCTGGCCCTCTCCGGTATTTCTTCGGTGACACAGGGCCGCCACGATGGCGAACGCCGCGGTGACTCCCCCGATGGCATCGCTCAGAAAGGTAGAACCCTTTGTGTAGGTGGGGGCGTCCTTATACCCCCGAATCCAGGTATGGCCCGCCACCGACTCCATGTGGGTCCCGAAGGCCCTGTAGTTTGCGTACGGGCCGCTGAGCCCGAAGGCCGGCGCCCGGGCCAGTATTATGTCGGGCTTGACCTCCTTTAGCATCCCGTAGGGTACTCCCAGCTTGTCGTAGGTCTGGGGCACGTTGTTCTCGATCACCACATCGGAGATACTGACCAGCCGGAGAAACATCTCCATGCAGTCGGGGTTGGGAAGGTCTGAGGTCATACTTAACTTGTTCCTGCCATGGAGCTGGAAGAGGACGTTGCGATTCCAGTGGCGGTCTCCCGGATCGCCGCCTGGATAATCGTTGGTGTAGTTGGTGATACCTCTTTTGATGGGACGGACGCCCGGGGCCCGGGTCATGGGCTGGAATACCTGCAAGGGCTCGACGCGAATGACCTCGGCCCCCCAATCGGCCAGAAGCTGGGCGCAGAAGGGGCCCACCCATACCAGGGTCTGGTCTACGACTCGCACGCCCTCCAGAGGCAGGTTTCCCATTAGATTACGCCCATCTGGCGCAGGCGGCTCAGGTCACTGAGGCTGTATCCCAGCAGGCCGCAATAAATATGTGTGTTGTGCTGTCCCAGGGTGGGAGCGGGCCTCCTTACCTGCCACGGAGTGGCCCCCATCAGAACCTGGCGTCCCGGGAATTCCGAAAGGCCTGAATCGACCCCTTCCACCCGGGTCCAGAGGCCTCTCGCCCTGAAGTGAGGGTCTTCCAGTACACCCGCCGAGTCGTATAGAGGCGCCGTCAGGATCCTGTGCTCTTGAGTCTTGGCCCACACCTCCCGCCGGGTACGCTGGTTCAGCCAGTCTCGGAGCCTCTGGTCCAGGGCCTGTACCCAGCCCAGGTCTTCTGAGGTCTCGGAGGTGACGACCACGGGACCCCGCGACGGCTCTGCGTCCTCCATCATCTCTATCAGTTTGGGCATCCGCTCCCTGGCCCGAACATCGATGTATCCGTCCTTGCAGGGGTAGATACCGCCGAGATAGGATTCATGGGTGTCGAGACGGGAGAAGCGGTGGCCGGTATACTGATGATTCACCAGCATAGCCGTCTGCCGGTCAACGGAGCCGGCCTGAGTCTCCATGATAGATATGTCGATATGGTCACCGCTGCCGTCCCCCTGTTTTCTATACACCGCCGTGAGGGTGGCAACGGCCGCCATCTGGCCTGCGAAGTAGAGGCCGACATTTGCACCCAGCTTCACCGGCTCTCGCCCCGAGGTGCCGGTGAAGAGCATCGGCCCACCTATGGCATATTCGATTATCTCGGTGGCCTTGTAGTCCCTATACGGTCCCGTCTGGCCGAAGTTGGAGATGGAGGTCATGACCAGGCCCGGCTTTAGCCGGGCCAAACTGGAGTAGGTAAGACCCAGCCGGTCCATCACCCCGGGCCGGAAATTTTCCACCACCACATCGGCCCACTTTGCCAGCTCTCCGAAGATCCTGGCCCCTGCGATTGTTTTGAGGTTGAGGGTGATTCCCACCTTGTTATGGTTAAGGTGCAGGAAGGCGCCGCTCTTCTCTAAATGGGGATGGTCCCGGAGAAAGGGCCCCAGCCTCCGCCCCGGGTCCCCCTGGCCGGGCCTCTCAACCTTGATCACCTCGGCCCCGTAATCGGCCAGCAGCCTGGTGCAGAAGGGCCCGGCCACGTATCGGGTAAGGTCCAATACTTTTACATGGCCCAGGGCCTGTCGGTTAGCGATATTAGTATCCATCCTTAAATTTGGCCTGGCGTTTCCATCTGAACTGGGAACACAGGAGTTAAATATAGCCCCGACGTGTATCTCAGGCAAGAGGCGAGAGGAGGAGAATTGACTTTCCCAGCCTCCAGGATTAAGGTCGCGTCTGTTCGGGCTCAATTCTACAGGGGCAAGTGGGTTTTGCATGGCCGAGATTAAGATCGGGTTCCAGTACAGCAGGCTGTACGACCTGGTCCCTATTCCCGAGTTTGCAAGGCTCGCCGAGGAGATGGGTCTGGACTCTGTCTGGCTGCCCGAGGGCCTGGTAAACGAGGTCCCTGCCCTGGACATCCTGATGGGCATGAGCGGATTCATACACCACACCCACAGTATCACCATAGGGGCAAGCGTCGTGCTGCTTCCACTGAGAAATCCGGTCGTCCTGGCAAAGGAGGTGTCGACCCTGGACCTGCTCTCAGGCGGAAGGGTGGTGCTGGGGATCGGGGCAGGAGGCCCTCCCGACTCCAATCCGGCCTCCTTCCAGGCCTGCGGAGTAAGCATGAGGGAGCGGGGCGCCCGTACCGACGAGGCCCTGGAGATAATGACCAAGCTGTGGAGCGGTGCCCCGGTTAGCCACCAGGGCAGGTTCTACAACTTCCAGGACATCGTGATGGAGCCCCGCCCAGCCCAAAGGCCTCATCCGCCTATCTGGGCCGGAGGCGCCTCTGATGGGATGCTCCGGAGAGCGGCCCGCTGGTGCGATGGGTTTGTGCCGGTAGGCGTGAATCCTGAGGAGTATGGCGCGCTTTGGGACCGGATACAGCGCTACGGGGAGACGTACCAGAGAGACACCGCCGGCATGACCAAGGCGGTCCACCTGTTTTACCGCATCGGTGATAGCCGGGAGGAGGCCCGACGGACCGGCGAGGAGGTGCTGAACAGGCGGAGGGGGTTCGATTTGACCCTGGCCGACGATGACAGGTATGCCTTCGGCACGGCCGGGGACTGCATGCGGACGGTCGAGAGGTTCGTGGATGCGGGAATCACCCATTTCATCTTCAACGCCCTGGTCCCCGATGCCGAGGTCATGGGCCAGGTGGAACGGCTGGTGGAGGAGATAGTCCCCTATTTTAAGTAGCCAATGATGCTAGGCCACGCAGCGTTCACAACCGGCTCCAGGGCAACTATTGCATGTCATTCCGACCCCGCCCTGAGCCTGCCGAAGGGTCGGGGGAGGAATCTGGGGCGGGGCCCTTCCCTTCTCTCTATAGGAATTGCCTCCCCACCCCAGATTCTTCGTCCCCCGTCGGGTCGGGGAACTCAGAATGACAGACTAACTCGCCCCGCACTTTGTAGCGTGGGCCCGGCAGGCTATCACCAAAGGTTAATAACCCGAGTCCAGCTTCCTAAAAGGCAAGTAGCCTCTGAGGGTTGGTCACCGTTATCTGCCGGACAACATCCTCGCTTACGCCCATTTTCACCAGCTTCGGGATGAACTCCCTGTGCAAAAACCCTAAATCCACCCCTTCGAACTTAAAGATGTCCTTCTCCATGGGAGGTCGGGTCACCTCGATGCTCCACCGGTCATGAGAAAGGAGGAGCTGTTTTTCATAGCCCAGGGCCACCAGGCCGACCACCATCCCTGCGATGACGTCCAGGGAAACCCCCCAATTCAGTCCTATGGTATCGAAACCTATGGCACAGCCCCGTTTCAACAGGTCCACCAAGTAGTCTAAGTTTGCTGTGCCCGTTACGTGTCCAATGATACAGCGGGAAGGGTCGGCTCCCTCCTCTTCGAGGATATCCAGCTGTTTCGACCCTATATTGATGAAGTCCCAGTCCGAGGCGTGGGTGTGCGTGGTGATGGCCACCCCCAGCTTTTTCTGCACCCTGGCCGCCGCCCTGAAGGCCCGCTCCTTAGAGGCCGCAATCCTGCCCTCCCCATCTTCCGAGGTGCCAGGCGCCATCTCTATTTGGCTGGGGCCGCTGCCCACCTTTATGACCCCGCACTTGACGCCCGTGCCCACCACCCCCTCGGTTATCTCCCGATGGAAGAACTCCTCCATGGCATCTATATCCCGCAGCTGCCAGTAATAAGGGAACCCCCACACCCCGAATATGCCCGTCGATGCAATGATATGGACCCCGCTGCGTTTTGATATCTCTACATCGAACTCGATGTCCCGTCCTAAATCGAAGGGAGCCGCATCCAGCAGGCCGGATACGCCGTACAGGTCTTTGACGGTCTTCAGCTCATCGGCGGCCAGTTGCAGGGCCGCCTCCCTATCGTAGGCGCTCTTATGATCAACCTCGGCGCCCTGCAGGCTGTAAATGGTGTGCTCATGAGGAAGGATGGCGCCCAGCTCCTCGGGCCTCTTGTCTCCCAGAACGGTTCGAATCAACATCGACATATATTCCCTGTCCTTGGCTTGCCTAGATCGGGCCAGCTCGGGGCTCCTCAGAATGACAGATTTGGCTTCATTCGGGGGGGGGGCAATACGAAAACCAACGCCCTTAATTTACCCCTACCAATCCCACATATCGGCCCTGCTAGATCGGTGGACGCCTACGGTCCCCCTGGCAGGACTCCAGGGCCTTTGCCACTTTAAGGAGGGTGTGCTCGTCGAAGTGTCTTCCCACCAGCTGCACCCCGATGGGCAGCCCCTCTGAGCTCCAGCCAAATGGGACCGACATGGCGGGAGAGCCCGTCAGGTCCCAGGGCACGGTGCTCCGCAGGCTGTGGCGTCCCGGCAACGTCTGCCCCTCTATGATGAACTCCGTTTGCCCCTTGGGAAAGGCGGGCATGGGCACCGTGGGACAGAGGAAGAGGTCATAGCGGGTGAAATACTCCGCCACCCCCCACCTTAGCGCCTCCCATTCGAAGGTGGCCTGGAGGTACTCGTCAAACTCCTTGGGCGGGCTGTCCACGTAGCGCTGGCGAAGCAGCGGCGTCAGGTCCGACTCCCGGCCCGAGACGATGGCCGATAGGTACAGGCTGCCCTCAGTGACGTATATCACCGACGATATCAGGCCCGCGTCGTTCTCCTTAAGCGCCGGTATCTCCACCGGCTCAACCTCCAGGCCCAAGCCCGAAAGAGCATCGGCCGCGCTCCTCACCACCTCCTGGACCTCCTTCTCCACGAAAGTGCCCCCGGTGGGACTCCATCCTATCTTCAGCCTGGGAAGCGGGCCGTCGAGGGCGGTGTAGTCGGGCACCGGGACCGGAGGCGCGTAGATATCCACTCCGTCGGGCCCTGCCAGTATCGAGAGCCCCAACGCCACATCCTGCACCGTCCGGGCTATGGGCCCGGCGTGGGTGGCCCTCAGAAGGGTCTGAGGCTGGATGCCGGTGAAGGCCACCCGCCCCAGGGTGGGTTTCAGCCCCGCAAGGCCACAGAAGCTGGACGGCTGCCTTATCGACCCGCCCAGGTCGGTGCCAACGCCCAGAGGCGAGAGGCCGGTGACTATGGCCGCCGCCTCTCCCCCGCTGGAACCGCCCGTGGTCCGTTCCAGATTCCAGGGATTGTGGGTCGGGCCGAAGACCAGGTTATCCGTCTCCCACCAGAGGGCGAACTCGGGCAGGTTGGTCTTGCCGAGCAATATCCCGCCCGCGCCCTTAAGCCGCTTGTAGACCGTTGCGTCTTGCCGTGAGATGAAGTCTGCGAAGAGCCTGGACCCCTGGGTGGTGCGCATCCCCGATACCTCTACGCAGTCCTTCAGGGTGTAGGGCACCCCGTGAAGAGGGCCAAGGTCACCGCCCCGCATCACCGCCCCCTCCGCCTCCTTAGCCCTGTCCCTGGCGTCCTCAGCAAAGGTGACTATGGCGTTGAGCCTGGGGTTCAGGGCATCTATACGGTCCAGGTGGGCCTGGACCACCTCCACCGGCGAGAGCGCCTTTGAGTGTATCTTCTCGGCCAGGTCAGAGGCGGAGGCGTAGTATATCTCCTCGTTCATAGCGATTAGTCTCCTTGGTCAGAGGAGGGCGGCGGAGGGGGCCGCACCCTTTTCGTTTACCAGCCGTCCATCGGAGAACCGTTCGATGGAGAACGGTTTGATCAGGTCCGGGGTGCGGCCCGTATCGATGAGCTCTGCCATGGTCTTACCCGCTATGGGAGCCGCCTTGAACCCGTATGTGCCCCATCCCACATCCAGCAAGAACCCCTCCAGCCCGGGCGCCGGGCCCATGATGGGACCGTTGTCTGGGGTCATGTCGCACAATCCAGCCCACTGCCTGAGTAATTTCACCTCTCTAAGGGAGGGGAACAGCTTGAGGACCGACGCCACCAGCTCCTCCATCCTCGTGAAGGTGGATTTTTGGGAGTAGGTCGGATAGTGGTCTACGGCGCC
>JACZVB010000073.1 GCA_022572865.1 Chloroflexota bacterium
TTTATCCTGAGAAACGAAGGGCTCAGGGTGACACCCCCCGTCGTGGTGAGCTTGCCTGTCCTGCCTGTCCTGAGCCTAGTCGAAGGGAGCAAGGTCGAAGGATCGAACCATGGTGGGGGTACTGTCCCATTCGGGGGAATGCCATCCCGACTAGTCGGGATGGCGGGGGCATGTCCCGACCAGTCGGGACCAGATTTATTTTCTCCCCCTCTCCCTCCCAAGCATGCCCTGAGCTTGTCGAAGGAGGGTGAGGGTTTTTGAACCCAGCTCTAGGCCGGCGGCTCCATGACCAATAGAGGGTCTCCGACGGAGAACTCTCCCCCTCGCACCACCCGGGTCAGCATCCCCCGGTGTCCCCGCAGTTGCGCCTGGAGGCCGGGCCGAATCGCATCCATCCTCTCGCACGGGTCGCAAGGCTCGGTGATCTCCAGTATCACCTGAGGCCCGATTCCCACCCTCTGGCCCGAGGCCAGGCTGTAGATATCCAGGCCGCTGGTGGTGATGTTCTCCCGCACCGTCCCGGGGCTAAGGCCCAGTTCCTCCAGGGTCTCCCGGTCCATGAGCAGGACCTGGCGTTTGCTGCGGTTAAGCCCCCGCTTGATGGCGTACCGGTCCCCCTCGATGCCCAGGTCGTCGATGACCCGGGCCGATTCCACGTGCTCCATCTCCTCATAGTGGGCCCTGGATATGTGGATGGCGGCCACTTGTCCCGATGTCGGGACTTGGGGTGTGTCCTTCATGGGTCTGCTCCTAACAGCCTGGATGTCCAGGGGTAGTGTTGGTCAATTATGGCAACTCTGAAGACGCTGCGCAAGCGGCGAGAAGGGGTCTGGTCTCGGCCTACAAAAACTGGCCCGCCAGGAACGCCAGCACGCCGCCCAAGATGATGGTTATGGGGAATGTGAGGACCCATGCCGTTGCTATCTGCCAGGCGACACCCCACCGGACCGCCGAGAGGCGCTGGGTGGCGCCAACACCCAGGATCCCGGAGGTGATGACGTGGGTGGTACTCAGGGGAAATCCCAGGCGGGAAGCGCTCTCGATGATCGAGGCGGCCGTCGCCTCAGCGGCAAACCCATCGATGGTCCGCAGCCTGGCTATTCTCCGCCCCAGGGTGCTCATCACCTTTCTTCCTCCTGTAGCAGTGCCGATGGCGATGGTGATGCCGGAGAGAAATATCACCCACAGGGGCACCTCGAACTCATCGATGCGCCCCCCGGCAAAGAGGGCCAGGGTGATGATGCCCATGGTCTTCTGGGCATCGTTGCTACCATGGCTGAAGGCCATAAACCCCGCGGAGAGTACCTGTAGCCGAGCGAAAAGTATGTTAATCCTCCCGGGCCCGGCCCTGGTTGACAACCGGAGCAGCAAGGCCATGACAAGGTAGCCGCCCAGAATTCCGGCTACAGGAGCAAAGGCGAGGCCCAGTGCCGTCTTTTGTATGCCACTAGCCACCAGCACATCGAAGCCCCCGGACCCTATGCCCGCCCCGATGAGGCCCCCGATGAGGCTGTGGCTACCGCTGACGGGGAGGCCCATACGGGAGGCCACCAGCACCCAGATCGCCGCCGCCGCCGCGGCCGCCCCCACCGCTTCGATAGAAATAGCATCAGAGTCCACGATGCCCTTGCCCACCGTCTTGGCCACTGCTGTGCCGCTGAGGGCCCCCGCAAGATTGAGAACCGCCGCCATGGATATGGCGGCGGCGGGGGTCATGGCGCGGGTGGCGACTACGGTGGCTATAGCGTTGGCGGCATCGTTGAAGCCATTGAAGAAATCGAAAGCAAGGGCCAGAAGTATGACGACAATGACGACCCAAAGGGCGGACTCAGGCATATTCCAACACGATCCCCTCGATGACTATGGCCGCGCCCTGGCAGCTATCGGCTGCCGCCTCCAGATGGTGATACACCTCCCGCCACTTCATCACATCGCTAAAGGGCAGGTTATCGTTGAACAGCTCTATCAAAGCGCCCCGACCGATCCTGTCGGCCTGTTCCTCCAGGGTGCTTATGCTCCTGCAAAGGCCCAGTATCTCCTCCCTTTTTCGGCGCATATTGGGCAGCCATGTAACGGCCTTCTCCAGCTCCAACCCTGCATTGACAAGCACGTCTGCCACCTCTCGCGCCTGAGGAGTGGGGGCCGGCATCTTGAAATCCAGCATATCTCGGGCGACCTCTTCCATATGGTCCACCACGTCGTCCAGATGCTCCGCCAGATTGGCTATATCGCTCCGGTCCATGGGGGTAACGAAGCTGCCGTGGAGCCTGCGCATGATGCTATGGATGATGTCGTCGCCCTTGTGCTCCAGGTCGATGATCTTCTGGACCCGCTCCTCCAGGGAGTCGTAGTCGTTCATCAGATCGGCCAGGGCCTGGGCCGTGTCCTTGAGGTTGCTGACCTCACTCTCCAGCAGCTCGTAAAACCTTCTGTCGCCTTTGGGAACGAAAGGTAACTTAACCATAATCAGTCTCCACCACTCTTTCGAGGTAGTTTAATAAGTCCTACAAAGCGGGAAGCGCCCCGACTCGTCCCGATACTCGGGACTCGGCGTCTGGGCCGGGGGTTTGGCCCGACTTGTCGGGACCAAACCCTAATTCTTCCCCCTTCCTGGCCAGGCCTGTCCTGCCTGCCATCGAAGGGAAGGGGGACAGGGGGCCTGTCCTGAGCGAAGTCGAAGGGCTGGTCGAAAATGTTATTAAACACTCTTACTCCTTCAACTCCTGCTTACTCCTTCAACTCCTGTTCACCCTTGGATGATTCCGGACGTCTAACCCTCAGGCTGTCATACCTCCACAACAGGTCGTCCACGGCCTCCCGAAGGAGTGAAGCCTCACTCCGGGAAAGATTATCGGCCAGTTCAGAGAGTTGGTCGAGCTGGGTCTGGGCGAAGTAGCTGGTCTTCAGGGCCATCCTGGTCTCTTTTGAGCGCTGCCACAGGTTTGTACGCCCCCGGCCCATCTCCTTGGCCCTGAGCAACGCCCCCTGGGCCTTACGCAGCAGGTCCCGATCATCGTGGGCCTGGCCCGGGAAAGAGGCGACGCCGCAGCTCAGCGATACCTGCACCTCGATACTCTTGTCCTTCAGGTCCAGGGTCAAAGGGTTGGCGTCGAAGAAGGATCGGGTCTTCTCGGTGGCCAGGAGAGCGTCCTCAGGCACGGTATCAGGAAAGACCAGGAGAAAGGTATCGCGGCTGTATCGAGCGATGGTCTCCGCACCGGTGTCACCGGCGGATAGAACCCCTGCAACCCGCTTTAGCAGGGCGTCTCCGGCCATCAAACCGTACTTCTCATCGAACGCCTGGAACCGGTCCACGTCCAGCAGGGCCACAGAGATTACAGTTTCATTCTCCTGGGCCCGCCTTACACCCTCCAGGACTATCCGATTAGCAGCCGCCCAGGTATAAAGACCCGTAAGAGGGTCCATCTCCAGATCGGTGGGGGCGTAGGGTCTATCGCCGGCTACATTTACCACAGACTAAGTATATTTATATACGTATATTTATATAACTATATATCATCTCGATACAATTGTACTTTACTTCACTAACGCTGTCAACGGTTTTGTGATGAGTTTCCCAGGAGATTTCGTGGAGGGGTTGAGCGATGAGGCCGGGAGCGAGCCCAGTAACGACCAAGGACGTCCGCCCCCGCATCGTCACAACGATGTGTCGGAGTGACCAAGGGAAACTTGCACACTGGGTTGCTTAACTAAGCTTCTTCAATCCACTGGCACCAAGAGGTGCGCCTGTAAAGCCGATTATCTGTGTCAACCAACCAGATTTCTAGTTCGGGAAAAGCGTCTGATATTCTTCTCCAAGCCACCCGATGTTGCTTGGCACGGGCTGGCAATCCGATCTCAGCCAGACACGACAGTGCAAGAATGCAGTGAACCGCTCCGTCATTTAATCGTGATACGATCCTGAAGAACGCTTCATAGAAATCTTTAGCTCGTACCGGTCCAGCCTTTTTGTACCCAATGGCCTCAATGTGGTAGGCCTCGTCATCTCTGGTAGCTATGATGTCCACCCCGGTTTGGCCGTGTTTTCTTTTGGGACTCAGTGAGTAACCTTCTTTCTGCAATATTTCTCTGAGGCAGTCCTCTACTTGGGAGTTGCTCACTGGTGATTGCATTTCGACCTCCTTATTATTCAGCACCTTTTTTGGGAACTGCTTTGTTCGGTATTGCCATTGTGTTGTAAATAGGTAGCCGTCACCTAGACAGGCCCGAGTTCAGAAAACAGAAGCTCGAGCGGAGTTCGTCTAAGAAGCAGTCTCGGCCCGCCAAGCCTGGGCCACCGCCTCGGCAACCGCGGGCACCACCGCTAGGTTCAGGGCATAGGGGATAATCTCCTCGGGGGTCGGTTCGGAGATACACTCGGCAATCGCCCTGCCTGCGGCGATCTTCATACCCATGGTGACCCTGGTGGCCCGGACATCCAGGGCCCCCCGGAAAATGCCCGGGAAGCCCAGTACGTTGTTGACCTGGTTGGGAAGATCGCTTCTACCGGTTCCGACCACCTTAGCCCCGCCCCTCTTAGCCTCTTCGGGCATGATCTCCGGGTCGGGGTTGGCCATGGCGATGACGATGGCGTCCTTGTTCATGTTACGTATGTCATCAGCGTCCAGAATGCCCTTGGTAGACAGGCCGATGAATACGTCCGCCCCCTTTATCCCATCGTGGATGGTGCCTTTCACCATCTCCGGATTGGTGGATTCGGCAATCTTCTCCTTCGTTGCGTTCAGGTTGTCCCTTCCCTTATAGATGATCCCCCGGGTGTCCACAAGGATGATGTTGGTGGTGCCCATCTCTTGAAGGATCCGGGCGCAGGCGATACCGCTGGCCCCGGCCCCGCTGAACACCACCTTGATCTCCTTAAAGTCCTTTCCCACCGTCTTCAGGGCGTTTATCACCGCGGCCAGGACCACTACGGCAGTCCCGTGCTGGTCGTCGTGAAAAACGGGGATGCCAAGGTCCTGAAGGGAATCCTCTATATAGAAACACTGGGGGGCCTTTATATCCTCCAGGTTAATACCCCCGAAGGTAGGGGCCAGGTTTCTGACGATCATTATTATCTCATCCGGGTCCTGGGTCGCCAGGCAGATGGGCCAGGCATCTATCCCGGCCAGCTCCTTGAAAAGAACGGCCTTGCCCTCCATCACGGGCATGGCGCCCTCGGGCCCGATGTTGCCCAGGCCAAGAACGGCGGAGCCGTCGCTGACCACCGCTACCATATTGCCCTTGTTGGTCATCAGGTAGGCTTTCTCCTTGTCCTTGGCCACCTCCAGGCTCACCTGGGCGACACCGGGTGTGTAGGCCAGGGACATGTCCAGCACCGAGGTCAAGGGCACCTTGGAGGCCATGCTGATCTTGCCCCGACTTTTCAGGTGCATCTCGATCGCCATCTTGCCGTAATCCATTAGCTAATGCCTCCGATTTTCGGCCTATGAACAAAAAGGGGACCAGGGACCTGCTTAACCAACAAGGTTCGACGGTAAATTTACAGGGCTCCAGCGGCAACCTTGGCTATATCCTCGTCCTCCTGGGCCGATGCGCCGCTCACCCCGATGGCGCCTATGACCTGATCGCCCCGGGTTAAGGGCAATGCCCCCTGGCCCAGGACTATGTGTCCCCCATGCATTGCCAGGAGACTCTGGAACACAGGCATCGAAGCCCGGTCCGTCAGGTCTCCGCTGGGGACACCGAAGTTGGCCGAGGCAAAGGCCTTCCCCCGGCAGACGTCGGCGGTGAACCACCCCGCTCCGTCCATGCGGAATCCGGCCTTGAAATCACCCCTGGAATCCACCACCGCTACACTCACCGCCAGTCCCAACCTCTTGGCCTCCGCCTTGGCGGCCTCCAAGACCTTTTCAGACTCCGTCAGGCTTATCGACATCGGGGTTCCTCCTACCTTCCGGGCCCGCCCGAGGGCCACGCTGATATCTGCTGTCAGGTTTTCGGGACGCAGATACTCTACCCGACACCCGCGCCGATGGCAAGACGAGCAAGCCTCATGCGTATCCCGCACAAAGAACCAGAAAACGTGCCGATTATGCCTGGGTGTGTGCAATAATTTGACAATAGGAGTTTTCTGAGACTAGAATTTCCTATAAAGACTTTTTTAAGAGTAAGAGAAGCTAGTCCCCCTCGACAGGCTGGGGGCCAGTCCCGAGGATGAAAATAGATACATATGCTTAGAATCAGATTGCGTCGGGTAGGAGCCAAACACAACCCCAAATACCGAGTTGTAGTAGCCGACTCCAGGTCTCCCAGAGATGGGGCCTTCGTGGAGATTATCGGCCACTACGACCCGATCCCTGACCCTCCTAAGATCGTCATCGATGAGGAAAAGGCGCTGAAGTGGTTGCGACAGGGTGCCCAGCCCAGCGATACCGTGGCCAAGTTTCTAAAACGGATGGGCACCTTAGAAAGGGTGAAGGAGCGGTGAAGGAGCTTATCGAATACATCGCCAAGTTCATCGCGGACTCGCCTGACGAGGTGAAGGTGACGGAAGTTGAGGAAGAGGACCGGATCATCATAAGGCTAGAGGTGGCCCCCGACGATAAGGGCAAGGTCATCGGCCGCGAGGGTAGGGTTGCCCAGGCCATGCGGACTCTCCTCAGGGTAGGCGCCGTGAAACGGGGCGTCAGGGCCGTGCTGGAGATAGTCTAACCGGCCCGCAGCAGACCAGAGCCTACCTATCTTCCCTCGCCCTTCCTCCTTTCCCTGCGAGAAGTACTGTAAGGCCAATACGGTCCTCTGATCCTGCTACTGCAGGGTCACCGTGGCCTTCATCCCAGTGAAGATGCAGCAGCAGAAGCCCGAACCCCGAGGTGAAGGCACGTCCCCCCAATCCCATCCCGACACAAACCT
>JACZVB010000074.1 GCA_022572865.1 Chloroflexota bacterium
TTTCATCTTTACCCCCTGGCGATCACTATGCTGATGTCAGGCGTTCCGGCCTTCTCGTATACGTTGTAACCCCTTGGTCATTGACCTAGCGGGAACTCCGAATCCTCTTGATCTGTTCCATCAAAGCCGCCGAGTCGATCCCCAGTCCCACCGCAGCAGTTTACCTCGTTCTAGTGTGAATTTGGCCCACGGTCGGTCACTAGAGTGAGTTCAGTTAGGAGAACCGCGCCGTGGTAGAGCGGTCATTATGCCACATACGAGGGTTATGACTTCAACAGGTGCCGTTTCCAGCTTGAATGCCCTGTTAGTCCGAGACGAGCAGAAAAATGAGGAGTCCGAGGGCACTGAGAAAGATGATAAAGACGAAGCCGATTAACCAGTAGGAGGTCAGGGTCGATTTCCAAAGACCTTCCAGTTGAGCCCAGCGCCTTGGAGTCATGCCAACGCCCCTTCCCAGCCGCTAATCCCCTCCTCCTCCTCTGAGGCTCCCCCTGGATCCCAACAGCCCTATCCACCAATGCGAATTGCAGTTCAGGCAAACCCGCTCGCAAGAGTCCCAATATAACATATGTGCTCTTAGATATGTCGGTCAGTAAGGCTATCGAGTTTGTCAATCAAATGGCCGGCGATGCCTTCAAATCGCTCCGCGGCGAGATCCCGTATCTATCGCCGAAGAACCCTATGGCCGTTTATAAATCTGACCATATTTGCCATTTACTGTTTCGACCATCCCTTCGATAAGACTCAGGACAGGCCTAACCAGCGAGGAGGGTAAATTAGGGTTGGTCCCGACGCCGAGTCTGGACACTCCCCTTTTCGAGGAGCTTATTAAACGTCCTCACATTACACTCACAACATCCACAACCCCATTTTTACCCAATCCGGCGCCTAAAGTGTAGGGTTACCCCCCAATGGCTTTGAGGGTGTTCCCGAATGGCAAAGAGGCATATATCTGGTTTAATTACCTTCAGATAGGAGTTTTGTGTGGACGGCTCCAGGAGTGAGGGTCGTACATCTCATTACCTATACGTAAAATGATGAACAGGCTGATAAGAGTGGGCAAAGGCCGTTGGTCCTGGGGCATACTGGGTGTAGCGGCCCTGCTGGTCGTCGTCTTAACCACCCAGATATTCGCCGCCTCTATCACCGTAACTACACAGCCCCTCCAGAACCCCGGGGCCAGCGGCGCTATCACCTACACCCAGGACTGGAGTGGTGCCTCCGGGGCCTCGAGCGCCTCTTTTACCTCCACGATCGATACCTACCTGGACAAAGGCAGCCCCACTTCCAATTTCGGCACCAATACGTCAATGGACGTCCGCAGTAAAAAGAACAACGACCGTCGCACCTTAGTCCAGTTCGATGTCTCTTCTATCCCTGGTGGTTCGACAGTTAGTTCGGCAACCTTGACCCTATGCGCCACATCGGTGGCGTCAAGCACCAGGACCTACGACGCCTACCGGGTGACGTCTAGCTGGGTGGAGGCCTCTGTCACCTGGAACACTCAGCCCTCCGTGGCTGCATCGGCCACGGACAGCGCCACTACCCCGGCCAGCGCCGGTTGCATGACCTGGACCGTTACGGCGGATGTCCAGGCCTGGGTGGACGGCTCGGCGACCAACTATGGATTACGGGTCAACGATTCGGCAGAAAACTCCGGCCCAAGCTTGGTATCCGTATTTCGAACCAGTGAGGATACCACCGTTCCCGCCGACATCCCCACCCTGGACGTAAACTACACGGCCGGTTCCCTGACCATGCGCCAGGAGTCCTCTGACCTGACCCTGAACGGCAGCAACCAGGTGACCAGCGTCACCGTTGGCGGGAGCAAGGATGCCCACAGCGGCACCAAGAACATCACCGTCACCCTCAAGGACGGCGCAGGGGCCACCCTGGACAGCGGCACGGCGACCCTGACTACAGCATCTGGGACATACAACGTATCGGTAACCATGTCCGGGGGAACGACGGCATACTACAAGGTGGCCACAATAGATGTTGTCTACGCTAATGCGTAACCAGGACTGCTCAAGGACATGAAAAGAATCACCATAGTCATAGTCCTGATGGCCCTGGCAATGACTATAGCCTATAGCGCCTCCATCACCGGCACGGCCAGGGCTCTGGGTGGGGGCAGCGACACCGTGCCCCACTGCCAGGTGCAGAAGTACGACATCGCAGCCTCGGACACTATCTCGTCCGTCAACGTGCGGGTCGAGTGCGACATCACCGACACCTACACCGTGGACGTGACGGTAACCTCGGGTGCATCCTCGGGGTCGGGGCAGACCACCTCAGTCAACCTTACGGCTGATACTCCCGCTACGGTAGGCGTCACCATCAGCCCATCGGTGTCCATCGGCAGCTCCACCTACGACGTAGAGGTTTTCCTGACCAGGTAGCTGACCCCACGAATCAGCTAACCCCGCTCGCCGGTTTTTTGGGGAAATGAAGGTTTGTGGGTAAATATGAAAGGTGTCGTGCTGTAAGCCTCTCTGCGGGAGAGGTCTAATATCTGACTGCTGGAAACCACGTCATCATGTCTGCCCCACATTGGGGATGCACTCGTGATCTGCCAGCCGCCGAACCATTCCCCTGTATCCCCCTTCCTTTTCTGGAAGGGGGAAGAAATCATATTTGGGGGACACCCTCAAACTCCCGGCAATCCCGACGCTCGGGACTGTACACCCCATATTTCATCAACTTGCTAGGTACTAGAAGAGCGATGGAGGGGGCCCCAGATAAAAACATAAGAGGGCAGGAGGCAGGCCGAGGACCTATGCCTGTAGGAACTGGCCCTAAGCAACGAGCTTATAAAGCTTCACTGCGTTGTCCCCCAGGACCTTGTCCCGGTCCGCCGCGGGCAGCCCTTTGAGAGTCTCCTTGACCACCGTCACGGGATCGGGCACGCCGTCGGCGTGGGGGTAGTCCGAGGCCCACATGAACCGGTCCGCCCCCACCCTCTCTATGACCGCGGGGGCGAAGGTCTCGTCCGGGTCTATAGAGATCCAGCACTGCTCCTTGAAATACTCGCTGGGCGGACGCCTGCACCCGGTGGTGAATCCGGCGATCTCGAACTTCTCGTCCATCCGGTCCAGCCACCACTGGAGCCACCCGCACCCCGACTCCAGCACCACCAACCTCAGCCCCGGGAATCGCTCGAAAACTCCCCCCTGGAAGAAGGACGCCAGGGCCAGGGGCACGTCTAAAACGGCCGTGGTCAGATGCCACCAGTAGGTATCTGCATAGGTGATCTTGTAGTAGCCCTGGATCACGCCCGGGGCGTTGATGCTATCGTGGGGGTGGATGGTGACCGGCAGTCCCGTGTCCTGGGCCTCGGCCCAGAACGGGTCGTAGCGACGGTCTCCGTAAGGCCGCCTGTCCGGGGCCTCCGTCCCGATGGTTATCGCCCTGGCCCCCAGCCGCGCCACCCGCCTTAGCTCTTTGACCCCCTCATCGATGTCCGCAACGGACATGTGGGGAATGGCTATGAGCCGGTCGGGATACGGCTTGCAGAAGTCCATGATCCATCTGTTGTAGGCCCGGGCATAGGCCGCCGCTAGCTCCGGGTCCTTCCACTCCGTTTGGGTTTGGACGATGATGGTGTGGTAGAGGAGGGCGACGTCGATGCCGTCCTGGTCCAGCACCTTGATTCGCTCGTGAGGGTCGGCGCTCCCCGGAGCCAGGTCTAGGCCATCCTGGTAGGTGAAGGCACCGGGCTTCAGGCTGTGCTGAAGCCTCCACTCCATGGTCTTTCCTATAGTGGCCACATTGCCGAGGGTGCCCTCGGCCCCGGCCTCGGACCTTCTCCCCTCCACCTCCAGGTACTCCAGGCCGTTCTCATCGACGGCTATCCTTATGGCCCTGGCCTTATACTGGGGCTCCAGGTACTCCTCCCACAGGCCTGGGGGCTCCAGTATGTGCCCATCCGCATCTACTACCTTGTGTTCCATCTCCCCTTCCTATCCACCGGATCTAGTACCTGACTGCGGAAACCCGCATCATAATGTCTGCCCCGCATTGGGGACGCACTCGTGATCTGCCACTTACCGAACCATCCCCCAGTATCCCCCTTCCTTTTCTGGAAGGGGGAAGGAAGATACTGGGGGGCACCCCCAGTACCCCCGGCCATCCCGACAAGTCCCGAGTATTGGGACAAGTCGGGACTGGAATTCCGACGACACTCCACCGAAGGTTACTCTGATTTCGGCTACTAGGTACTAGCCTCTGTCCCTGAGCTCCACCCTTCGGATCTTGCCGCTCACCGTTTTGGGAAGCTCGGACACGAACTCTATCTTCCTGGGATATTTATAAGGGGCAGTAACCCTTTTGACGTGGTCTTGAAGGCTGATCACCAGCTCCTCCGAAGGCACATGTCCCGGGGCAAGGGTCACGAAGGCCTTTACGATACTTCCCCGCAGCTCGTCTGGGGCCGCCACTACCGCCGATTCGGCCACCGCCGGGTGCTCCAGCAGAGCGCTCTCCACCTCGAAGGGGCCGATGCGATATCCGGCGGTGATTATCACGTCGTCGGCACGCCCGACGAACCACAAATAGCCGTCCTCATCCATGGTGGCCCTATCGCCCGTGTAGTACCAGTCCCCCCTAAAGACCTTTGCCATCTCCTCCGGGTCCTTCCAGTACTCTCTGAACAGCCCCACCGGCCGGTCCGGGCTGACCCTCAGGGCGATCTGTCCCTCCTGGCCGGGGCCCAGCTCCCTACCGGCATCGTCCACAATCGCAACCCTGTAGCCCGGCACCGGTTTGCCCATGGACCCGGGCTTGATGGGCAGGCAAGGGTAGTTTCCCACCAGCAAAACGGTCTCCGTCTGGCCGTACCCATCGTATATGGGCAGTCCAGTTCCCTCTTCCCAGAGCTTCATCACCTCCGGGTTGAGGGGTTCACCGGCGCTGGTGCAGTGGCGCAGGCTGCTCAGGTCGTATCTACTCAGGTCCTCCAGGACCAGCATCCGGTATGCGGTGGGCGGGGCGCAGAAGGTGGTGACGCCATACCTATCGAGGATTCCGAGGGCCAATGCAGGATCGAATTTGCCCTTCGCGTTGTGCTGAAGGATGCACGCTCCCAGACTCCACTGGCCGAAGAAAGCGCCGTAGGCCACCTTGGCCCAGCCGGTATCGGAGATCAGAAACTGCAGGTCAGAGGCCCTTATATCTTGCCAGAACTTGGCGGTGGTCAGGTGTGCCATCCCGTAGGATGCCTGGGTGTGGATGACCATCTTGGGCATGCCCGTGGTGCCGGAGGTGAAATAGAGCAGCAGAGGATCGTCGCTTCTGGTCCTCTCCACATCTCCCAGGCGAGGAGGCGCTTTCGCCATCACCTCGTCATAGCAGGTCCACCCCTCCCTCTTGCCTCCTACGACGATCAGATGCCTGATGGTAGGACATCTATCCTTAATCTGGTCGACCTTGGCGGCGTTTTCCTCGTCGGTTATCACCACCGAGGCCTGGGCCGTATTCAGCCTGTATTCGATGTCGTCGGGAGTGGACAGAACGGTCGCCGGCATGGGGATGACGCCCACCTTCATCATGCCCAGCATACAGATATACCACTCCGGCAACCTCGGCAGCATGATGAAGGCCCGATCACCTTTCCGGGTTTCCATGTCCCCCAGGACGTTGCCGAACTTGTTTGACAACACCTTCAGGTCCCAAAACGTGTGGCGCTCGGCCCCACTGCCCGACGGGTCCACCGAGACCAGGGCCAGCTTGGTGTGGTCCTCGGCCCACCGGTCTATCACGTCGAATCCGAAGTTGAAGTACTCGGGTATCTCCAGGCTGAACTCCGAAACGCAGGCCTCGTAGTCCGTCATGTTCGGCTGGGTCTGTACCATTCCCTTACCTCCCCCGACTCAGCTGGCCCTCGTATTCGCGGGATCGCCTCCCGCAGCCACTGCGGCGATAGGCCCCTGGCCCCCGGTGAAATAAGAAGACCCCTGTTCCCCTTCGCCGGCCGCCGAGTGGGACTTCAGGCCCCTAGCTTGTACAGCGTGACCGCGTTCTCCCCCACTATCTTCCGCCGGTCCTCCTCCGACAGCGGGGAGAGATTCTCCATCAGCTCCCCAAGGGGGTCGGCGCTGCTATCGCTGTGGGGAAAGTCCCCGGCCCAAAGGAACCGGTCCGCCCCCATCACCTCGATGGCGTTAAGGGCTCCCTTCTCCTCCGGCTCCATGTCTATCCAGCACTGCCTCTTGAAGTACTCGGTAGGGGTCATCTTCATGTCCGTGGTAAATCCGAACAGCTTGTAGTATTCGTCCATCCGCTCCAGCCAGTGGGCCAGCCACCCGCTCCCCGACTCCGTGACCACCAGCTTGAATCCGGGAAAGCGCTCAAATACGCCCCCCTGGAAGAAGGTGGTAAACCCCAGCTTCACATCCTCCGAAGCCCACATGTACACCCACCAGGTGACGGTGTGGTCCGCCTGAGGGTAGAGCTCGTTGCCGAAGCATCGGGGATTCCCCGTAGCGTGGAGGGAGACGGGCATATCCAGCTCCTGGCACACCGACCATAGCGGATCGAAGTACGGGTCTCCATAGGGGATGTCGTTGGTCGGACGGCCGTAGACCATGATCCCCTTGCACCCCAGCCGGTGTGCCCTCCTCACCTCGTCCGCCGCGCCCTCTACGTCCCGCACCGGAATGTGGGCCACGCAGGCCAGGCGGGATGGATCGGTCCGGCAGAACTCGATTATCCAGTCGTTGTAGACCCGGGCGTAGACCAGGGCCAGCTCTGCGTCCGGGCACACCGTCTCCCAGGTCAAGCCCAGGGTCGGATAGAGGATCACCGTATCGATCCCCCTCTGGTCCAGCACTTTGATATGTTCGACGGGGTCGTAGGCCCCCG
>JACZVB010000075.1 GCA_022572865.1 Chloroflexota bacterium
GTCCCGCATGTACCGCATGCAGGTCATGCTGTGGTGCTGGGCCGGGGTGGTGAAGCCCCAGGCAGCCCACATGTCGTCGATACTGGAGATGGTGGGCACCGGCGCTGCCCCGTCGGGCGCCTGGCCACCCTGTCTGTTGAAGGAGCGGCCATTCATGGAGCGGAAGATGAGCATGTTCTCGCAGTAGCCCGCCTCGATGAGGCCAATGGCGTGGGCCACCAGGGTCTCGGTGCTGTTGCCGCCGCCTATTATATCCACGGCATAGCTGAGCCTGATGCCCAGGGAGCTGGAGACATCACCCGAGGAGCAGGAGTCGGCATACTGATAGGAGGTCATACCGTCTATGTCCTGGGGCCTGAGGCCCGCATCGGCCATGGCGTTCTTTACGGCCTCGCAGGCCATGGACAGGGTGGTCCGGCCCGAGGGCCTCATGTGAGGGGTCTCACCTACTCCTACGATGCAGTATTTATCTGTTAGCGCACCCACAAACCCTCTCCCTATATGTGCCTTGAAATCATCACAGACTCGCACGTCGATGCCGAATGATCAGCCATGCTCCGTTACCTTCTCAGGATCATGGCGCTGCTCTGGGTCTCGCTGGACCAGGCCAGGCAGGCGGCTATCTCCGCCTTCTTCAGCTGCCTGCACCCCCGGCTACGGTCGTAGGTGTGCTTTCCCTTCTCCCACCCGGGACACAGGTCATCGGCCCGGCGCCTCAGCTGGCGCACGTTCTCGATGACCATGGCGATCCCGTGGGTGTACCCCTCGGACAGATGTCCTCCCGATAGATTGGAAGGCAGCCTGCCGTCTATCTGGAGCGTGCCTCCCTCTACGAAGGGGCCAACCTCGCCCTCCCCACAGAAGCCGAAGGCCTCAAGCAGTATCAGGGTGGTGAAGGTGAACGCATCGTAGGCCGAGACGAAGTCTATGTCATCTTGGCCCACACCGGACATGCCGAAGAGACGCTTCCTCCCGTAGTTAGCCCCGATGTAGTAGATTTTGGACCTACCCCAGGCGAATGCGGCCTCGGGGGTCTGGGTGCGGGCGGTGCCACCCATGATATACACCGGCGGCTGCCTCAGGTTATAGGCCACCTCCCTGGGGGTTACGATGATGGCCGCCGCCACGTCCGTCTCCAGACAGCAGTCGAACAGATGGAACGGTTTCGAGATCCAGCGGCTTTTCATGTAGTCATCCATGGTGAGGGGACGCTCGTAGAAGACGGCCTTGGGGTTGAGGTTGGCATGACGCCGGTGGGCCACGGCCACCTCACCCAGCTGCCGGCTGGTCAGGCCGTAGTCCCGCATGTACCGCATACAGGTCATGCTGTGGTGCTGGGCCGGGGTGGTGAAGCCCCAGGCAGCACGCATATCCCCGATGCTGGACACCGCCTGAAGGGTGGCCGGCCCTCCCGGGTCCTGGCCTCCCGGCCTTCTGCCCGAGCGACCGTTCATGGAGCGGAAGATGACCATGTTCTCGCAGTAGCCCGCCTCGATGAGGCCGATGGCGTGGGCCACCAGTGCCTCGGTGCTGGAGCCGCCGCCTATTATATCCACGGCGTAGCTGAGCCTGATGCCCAGGGAGCTGGCGACATCGGTGGAGGCGCAGGAGTCGAACCCCTGATAGGAGGTCATGCCGTCGATGTCCTGGGGCGCGAGGCCCGCATCGGCCAGGGCGTTCCTTACGGCCTCGCAGGCCATGGACAGAGTAGTCCGGCCCGAGGGCCTCATGTGAGGGGTCTCACCTACTCCTACGATGCAGTATTTATCTGTTAGTTTACCCACAACCCTCTCCCCCTATATCCCCCTCTCCCTTGGCAAGGGAAAGGGGGATAAGAAATTGAAGTGGGGGTCACCCCCACACCCCCGCTAAAGTCCCGACCCGTCGGGACTTTAGAAACTCCCATTCCGATTTTTGTCAGCACGGGGTCTCACCCACCCACACTATGCAGTATTTGTCCGTTAGCGCACCCATGAAAGTTCCCTTACCCTTATAAGGGTTATCTCAAACAGATGCCTCTTTCCCACCGGCACAACACGGTACAGTATTTATCGTCTCTAGTCCATTGGGGGTTGCCTGGGGCCCGGCGGGAGCAGTCACCAGCATGGGATTCCACCTGTTCAGGTTCCAGCGCGGTCGACAAGCGAGGGCCGGAAGGAGATAGCACAGGAGGTTAAGGACGATCTGCTTTTGAAGGCCAAAGGTGAGTGTGTTAGAATCGGGAACGCCTAAGGGGCCGGAGGGAGGGATTTTCGGCTACCCTGTTTCATGGTAGATTTCCAGGTCATCGAACACACCGCCGACGTGGGCATAATGGCCTATGGCAAGGACCTGGGCCAGACCTTCGTGAACGCCGCCAGGGGCCTCTACAGCATCATGCTGGAGGACCAGGAGATCGGTGAGGAGGTGCACCGCCGTATCGAGGTGGAGGGGCACGATAGGGAAGCCCTGCTGGTGCAGTGGCTGAACGAGCTGATCTACACCTTCGACGTGGAGAACCTGGTCTTCAAGTCCTTTCACATCCTGGAGATGACGGATACGGGCCTCAAGATCGATTGCTTCGGACAGAAGCTGGACCCGGAGGTTCACGAGGTGAGGCTGGGGGTGAAGGCGGCCACCTATCACATGCTGAAGGTTGAGGAGGGGAACGGGTTTCGGGTCCAGGTATTGTTTGATATTTAGGATGGCAAAGGGGCCGTTCGGGGATATATAGGATGGGAACAGAGGCCGACCGGGATTAGGAAATGGCAGAGTCAACACTAGAAAAAGTGCGCCGCCTGGACGACTATCGCTGGGAGCTGCCCCAGGACTACAAGCCGGGGATGCGGGTGCCGGGGATCATCTACGCCGACAGGGAGATGATGGAAGCGATACACCTGGACCAGGCCCTCGACCAGGTAGCAAATGTGGCCTTTCTTCCCGGCATAGTGGAGGCGTCTTTCGCCATGCCGGACATTCACTGGGGATACGGGTTCCCCATCGGAGGGATCGCGGCCACCAGGGTGGCGGACGGGGTGGTCTCGCCGGGGGGCGTGGGCTTCGACATCAACTGTGGGGTCAGGCTCCTCCGGACCCGGCTCACCGAGGAGGATGTGCGCCCAAAGCTGGAGGAGCTGGTTACGGCCCTCTTCAGGGAGGTGCCCTCCGGGGTGGGATCATCGGGCAAAATCAACCTGAAGGGCGGAGAGATAGACCAGGTCCTGAGGAATGGGGCCCGCTGGGCGGTAGAACACGGCTTCGGCGAACCCGAGGACTTGGTGTTCACCGAGGAGGAGGGCCGTATCCCAGGGGCCGATCCTGCCAGGGTCGGCTCCAAGGCCAAGAAAAGGGGCACACCCCAGCTGGGAACCCTCGGATCGGGTAACCATTTCCTAGAGGTGGCGGTGGTGGACGAGGTCTACGATGCCGACGCCGCCCGGGCCTTTGGGCTGGACCAGATTGGGCAGGTGGTGGTGTGGATACACTGCGGCTCCCGGGGCCTGGGGCACCAGGTCTGCCAGGACTCCTTACAGGTCATGGACGCATCGGTCAAGACCTATGGGATAGAGTTGCCCGACCGGCAACTGGCCTGCGCCCCGGTGACCTCTCCCGAAGGTCAGGACTATCTGGCCGCTCTTCGATGCGCTGCAAACTTCGCCTGGGCCAACCGTCAGTGCATAGCGCACTGGGTAAGGGAGTCTTTCCTACAGGTGTTCGATCGGAGCAAGGAAGACCTGGGTATTGAGCAGGTGTACGACATCGCCCACAACATAGCCAAGATCGAGACTCACATGGTGAACGGATTGGAGACGGAGGTGTGCGTACACCGCAAGGGCTCAACCCGAGCCTTTCCCCCCGGGCATCCGGAGATACCAGAGGCGTACCGGTCCGTGGGGCAACCGGTGCTCATCCCCGGGGACATGGGAAGGTACTCCTTCGTGGCGGTGGGCACCTCCCAGGCGATGGAGGAGACCTTCGGGTCCACCTGCCACGGCGCCGGCAGGCAGAAGAGCAGAGGAGCGGCCCGGCGTCTCATGGAGGGGGTGGACGTTGCTCAGATGCTCCTGGACAAGGGGATAGTGGTGAAGGCCAGAAGCAAGCGGGGCCTGGCCGAGGAGGCGCCCGAGGCGTATAAGGACGCGGCGAAGGTGGTGGACGTGGCCCACAGGGCTGGAATATCCACAAGGGTGGTCAGGACCAGGCCCATGGGAGTGGTCAAGGGATAGGGCGCAGGGTAAGCAAGCGAAAAGGAGAAGGAATGGGATTCGCTACCGTAGAAGGCCGGAATATTCACTATGAGTACCCTCAGACGGCCGAGGCGAGGGTCAGCCAGGGTTGCACCGTCCTGATGGTGCACGGGGCCTACGACAGTCACAAGATCTGGCGATACCAGTACTCCTACCTGGAAAGAGAGCACTCGCCCCTGGCCATAGACCTGCCGGGCCACGGTGAGTCCCAGGGCCCCGCCATCAACGATCCACAGGGCTTCAGGGAGTTCATCAAGGCCTTCGTGGAGGTGATGGACATCGCTCCTTTCGTCTTTGCCGGCCACTCCATGGGAGGCTCCATGGCCCTGGACTACGCCATCCACCATCCCGAGGACCTGAAGGGCCTGATAATGGTGGGCTCGGCCCCCAGGTGGAAGATGTCGGCGGAGCTGATCCGGATGTGGAAAACGGACCCGGAAGGGGCCCGGGGCAAAAACATCGGGCTTCTCTTCTCCACAGATACCAGAGATGACACCAAGTCTTGGGACGCGGGCACCATCTGGACGAAGGTTTGCGCTCCCTGGGCCTCGTGGCTTCGCTAGAGTGCACTCCAATTCTATTGTCGAGGCTTCTCCGCGGCGGGTGGCAACGGGTACTGGCGAACCGAAATCAGTTGCCTAGTTCGAAGTCCACCGACCAGTCTATTTCGTCCAGCTCCTCACGAGAATAGCTGAGTTCGCCTCTATGGCTGACCTCGACGGAATAGAACGCTGCATTTGGAACAGCCACCTCAAAAGGCAGAACGCAGACGACCAATTCTAGCCCCTCAAATCCAGACGCAGAAGTGGGAGTCTCTTTCCCCTCAAGCTCATCTGCTGCCTCAAGGAGCGCGACTAAGAGGTCTCGACCGGTTCCCTGTTGTAGGCTGGATGTCGCGATGACTTCCCCCTCTTCGTTCTTGACTACCACTTGAGCACCCTCACGGATGTCGTCGTATCCCCCGCTGCCCGAGCAGGGCGCGCCATGACTCCAAAGGGTGTCCTCGTCACTCAGGGTCAGCGTTCCGCGAATTGTCTGGTCGTCTCCAGCGCCACAACTAATCAGCAGCGCTACGACGACAATGAGATTCGAGAGCGTGAACCACCACATGACTGCGCCCCTTTCGGATTGCTGCCGCGATTGTGCGGCTGGGTTGGGCGGGTGTCAACGCGATGGAGAGACTGCTGGCCGCTGGATTTGAGCGGGAATCTCTTACTCACTCTAAACCGGCCCGCCGCCCGAGACAGGCTTCGGCGGGAGTAAGCTGAATGAAAGGGAGAAAGGAGTCAAAGAGAATGACAGCGCCCAACACCTATGAGGCCATACACCGTCTGCTGGCTACGAAGGGTATAGCCGTCCTTCACAAAGGGCAAGCACCCGCAAACCCCTTCAACCTGTTCGACACGCTGGTGGCTGAGGGTGGCCGAATCACCATTGAGGTGGACGACACGTTCCTTGAGGAGATGCGCGACCTGGGGGGCGACTCCCGTAGCTAATCACTCAGGGCGGCTGGCCATCTCAGCACTGGGCAACATTGTATAGGAGAGCACTATGCCAGAGGGCGACAATACGGACGCCGTAATCCATTCCGTCATCTTTCATGAAAACGTGTGGGTGAACGAGATTGGCGAGCAACTCCCAGACGCGGCGATGGAGCAGGCCCTAGAGTGGGAGGCGATATACTGCGAGTCCTACGCTGAGGCGTACAGCATCGAGCAGCTTGTGGAGCAGTGGAATGGTGCCCCCTATACGAGTATCAAGGCGTTCCTAGACAATTTTGAGCGGGCTCTGGACGAGGGCACGCCCCTGGCCTACTACGGCGACCGGCCACTCAAAGTCAGCGGACGTTATAGCGTCTCATCCGCTTGACGGGCATGCGGCCCCGATTGTGCGCCTGGGGCGGGGCGGGTGTCAACGGGGCGCTAGGAACTACTCAGCGCACTCGACGGCCGAGAGTGAGGCCAGATACTCAGGAGGGAACCGGAAGCGGAGTGCAGACGTCTTCATCACATCGACATATTTCTTGTTGGGAGGTACGAAGGGAACCTTGTTGACGACCTCGTAGACGCAGACGTTGGGGTACTCCGTGCCATACACCTCGACAGGCAATTGAACGCGGCGATAATGCTCCGGACAACCCTCGTAAGCATCTAGCCCGTCCAAATCATCGATGTCAATGAGATACGCGATACCCCAAACCTCCTTCCCCCTTTCGTAAACAATGTCTGCCGAACCTGCACCCCATCCCGCCGAGTAAACAGTGAAGCCGAGACGGTAATCTCTCAAAACTCCCTTGCCCAACACTTCAACAGTTGGACACCGCTGCTTCATCTGGTCAACGTCCATATTTGACCCATAAGCAAAGTACTTGACACTCTGCTTGGTCATGTCCCTCCGAAAGTGCCCTTCGTGTACTGGATGGCCCGCGAAGAGAAAGATTGGAGCAAGGGGACTGCGTTCTCTATTACGTCGAAGTCGTCTCCCATAACCATCTTGCTCCCGTGCGCAAGGTTGCACCTGACTAGGTAGAGGATATTGCCCAAGGCCTTAAGCTTTTCGGTAGCATCAACCCTTGGGTCGGCCAAGA